>JBLHRT010000107.1:0-8769 GCA_047626255.1 Candidatus Azotimanducaceae bacterium | reverse complement strand
ACTCTGGGTCTCGCTAAGTCTGCTGTCGCCGCAGGCAATTTGCCGCCTGAGGTGCCTAGCTGGTCAAGAGTGCTAGGTTCGGGAGTGCTAACCAACCCCTATGGGCAGCCATCACCCTTCGAGGCGAACGTACAACGACGAACCGTGGACTGGTTGACCCCAGGTCGCGTGGCCTCCATCAGTTTTACGCCCTTGGCAGATCTCAAGGGTATTATTACCCCGAGTGGCCTCGTGTTTGAGCGCTATCACGCGGGTGTCCCTGAAATAGATCCCGATCAGCATCGTCTGATGATCCACGGTATGGTCGATCGCCCCATTACTTTGACCATGAGTGATTTGATGCGATTTCCAGCCACCAGTCGGATCGCGTTCCTTGAATGTCCCGCCAATGGTGGTATGGAGTGGCGCGGCGCGCAGATGAACGGCGTACAGTTTACCCATGGCATGCTGGCATGCTGTGAGTGGACAGGCGTGCTGCTGTCAACGCTGTTGGCAGAGGTGGGTATCTCGAAAAAAGCCAGCTGGATTTTGGCTGAAGGCGCTGACGGCGCAAGCATGAGCCGTAGCATTCCTATGGATAAAGCGCTCGATGATGCGCTGATTGTTTACGCCCAGAACGGCGAGGCGCTCAGGCCAGAACAAGGTTATCCCGTAAGGCTCATTAATCCCGGCTGGGAAGGCAATACCTGTATTAAGTGGCTGCGGCGCCTAGAAGTCGGTGACCAGCCCTGGTATCAGCGTGAGGAAACCTCAAAGTATTCTGATCTGATGCCCGACGGTAACGCTCGCGAGTTTACCTTTGTGCAGGAATGTAACTCGGTGATCACATCGCCTTCGCCAGAGAAGCCTCTCAGCGGTGGCAAGGGTAAATACTGGGTTGAGGGTCTGGCCTGGTCCGGGCGAGGCGAGATCAAAGGTGTAGACGTATCCTTTGATGGTGGCAGGACGTTTCGGCAGGCCAAATTTACCAGCATTGTCTTGCCCCGAGCACTCACCCGATTTGGTATCGAGCTTGACTGGGATGGGTCTCCCTTGCTGCTGCAGAGCAGGGCTATCGACGAGACCGGCTATGTGCAGCCCACTTACCAGCAGTTGCGAGATGTGCGTGGCTCCAATTCGATTTATCATAAGAATGCGATCCATACGTGGAAAGTGCTCCCCACAGGAGATGTAGCAAATGTTCAGCTCTCTTAAATTGCGCACGCTTCTGGTTGCCATGGTCGGCTCTGTTGGTATGACGCTGTCAGGTGTTGTTAGCAGCGCTAGTAACGCACCGGGATACTATGGCTATGGAAAACCTGCCACGGAGATAGAGATTGCCGGCTGGGATATCGATATCCGTGCTGACGGACAGGGTTTACCGGCAGGCAGTGGCTCTGTTGAAGCTGGTGAAGCGTTGTACGAAGCTCAGTGTACTGAGTGCCATGGGTCTTTCGGGGAGGGTGTCGGGCAGTTTCCGGTACTTGCTGGCGGCGCGGGAACGCTCACGGCCCAGCGGCCATTGAAAACCATCGGTAGCTACTGGGCCCACACCAGCACGCTTTGGGATTACATTCATCGCACCATGCCCTTTACGCAGCCTCAGTCGCTGCAGGACGAGGAAGTCTACGCGCTGGTGGCCTATGTGCTGTATCTTAACGATCTGGTGGATGATGATTTTGTCTTGAGTCAGGAAAATTTCACGACGATTGAGCTACCTAATCGTGCTAATTTTGTTCCCGACCCACGGCCCGATGTGCATAACACGCGCTGCATGAACGATTGCAAGAAGGCCGAGGATATCAAGATCGTCACAATAGTAATGGCGCCTGAACCTGAGGTCATCGGTGAGGCGGCGTCTGCCAGTGTCGCCTCGGAAGTTCATCCGGGTGCGGGGGTCTATCAGCAGGCGTGTGTGATCTGTCACAAGGTCGGCGTCGCCGGTGCTCCAGTGGTGGGTGTCCGCGAGGCTTGGGCAAATCGCCTGAGTCTAGGGCTACCGTTGCTGGCACAACATGCTATTGATGGTTACACCGGTAAACAAGGCGTTATGCCGGCCAAGGGTGGGTTTGCTAACCTGACCAATGAGGAAGTCACGCAGGCAGTGGCATTTATGATGGAGTCCAGCCAGTGAATATTTTTGTTAAGTTAACGGCACTGGTCGTGTTAGCCGCTCAAGTTGCAGCGCCCCAGAGGGTGCAAGCTGCAGGGGCTGAGACGCAATTTGCTGCCGGGCAGGCCATAGCATTCGATCGCAGTGCGGGCAATTGCCTTTCCTGTCATATGATTCCCGGCGGTGAGTTGCCTGGCAATGTGGGTCCGCCGCTGATTCAGATGAAACTCAGGTTTCCTGATCGTGCGGTATTGCGCGCCCAAATCTGGGATGCAGCGGTCCGCAATCCCAACACGGTGATGCCGCCTTATGGTCGCCACAGTATTTTAACCGAAGACGAAATTGATCACGTGGTCGATTTCATTCACTCTATTTAGTGACTCTATTTAGTCCATCTATATGGCCATTGTATCAAGGAGAAGTTCATGCGTTTACAACCGTCTCGACGTCGGTTCATTCAGGGGGTGATGTCCATTATCGCGCTGAGTGCCATACCTTTGCAGTTACTGGCGAGATCTACCAAGGCCTTCCAGGCGACCGCGCTAGACACTGTCTATAAAGAGCTGTTTGGCGACCTGCCGGTGGAAGAGAGCGCAGATATCATGCTCGAAATTCCCGATATCGCTGAGAATGGCGCGGTCGTACCCGTGTCAGTAAAGACCAGTATTGCGGATGCCGAGGCTATCTATGTCGTCATTGATATGAATCCTAACCCGTTATCAGCCACCTTCAAGCTAACGCCTGCGTCGCCCGCCGATATCTCGATTCGCGTTAAAATGGGTAAGAGTTCTATGGTCCGAGCGCTAGTGAAAACAGCCGACAAGGTCTACACGACGGGTAGAGAAGTTAAAGTCACCATCGGCGGTTGCGGCGGTTAAAGGAGCAAGATCATGGAAGCACGAAAAGTCAAAATGCGTGGCAAGATCAAAAATACGGTTGCTCAGATCAAGGTGCTGATGGAGCATCCCATGGAAACCGGCACCCGTCGAGATGAGGCAGGTGATGTGATTCCCGCCCATTTTATTCAAGAGGTCATCTGCCAGCGCAATGACGAAGTTGTTCTCAGCGTGGAGTGGGGCACGTCTATTTCAAAGAACCCGTACTTTGCTTTCAAGATTAATGGTGCGAATCCGGGTGATGTCGTCAAGGTCAGCTGGACAGATAATCTCGGTGAAACATCTGCCGGTGACATCACGCTTAAATAGATAGCAAGACACAGTAAGGAATGGTTATGAAAATTTCGCTCGGCATCATGCTGACTCTGGCTCTCATGCTAGGGAGGGTCTGCAGCGTCTATGCAGACCCTGAATCCGATCGCGTGGCCTTCGTAAAGTTCTATACCGAGCGCTTTCCTAACATTGATATACAGGCGCACCAGGATGGCGCCTACGCGTTGGATGCCGCCAAGCGTGAACAGTGGCTCGAGATGGAAGAATTTCCACCTTATGAGCTAGCTGTCGACGAGGGTGAGGCTTTGTTTGCGTTAGCCTTCAAAAATGGCAACAATTATGCAGGCTGCTTTGACAATGCGGGTGTTGGTGTTAAGCAGCAATTCCCGATGTTTGATGCGGTGTCGAATCAGGTCGTTACGTTGGAACTTGCCATCAATCAGTGTCGGCAAGCCAACCAAGAGCCTGAGCTCGATTATCTGAGTGATGAGATGGCCTACATTACGGCCTATATGGCGTTTACTTCTCGGGGCAACACGTTTGCGATCAGTGTGCCGCAAGCGGGTGTTGTCGCTTATGAGCAAGGTAAACAATTTTTCTATGAACGCCGTGGCAAGCTGGATTTTGCGTGCAGCAGTTGTCATATGAGCATCGCCGGCAATAGTTTGCGGGCAGAGGTGTTGAGTGCCTCTGTGGGGCATGCCACTCACTGGCCTGTTTACAGGTTCAAGTGGGAGCAGGTAGGCGGCTTGCACAAGCGCTTTGTCGAGTGTAATGAGCAGGTGGGCGCTGAAGGACTAGCACCCCAGAGCGAGGCCTATCGTAATCTTGAGTATTTCCTTACCTACATGAACAACGGCATGGCACTTAACGGCCCGGCCAGCAGGAAATGAATATGCATAAGGCAACGTTGATATGTGTTGTTGGGGCCCTGATGCTGACGTCTGCTTGCGGTGAGCCTGAGTCTGTCGATGCTGTCTCAGAAGCTACCGCCGCTATGGTGATTGATCAAGCGCGTGCGGCCTATAAGTTGGCTCGGCAGAAACAACACGCCTGGACGCTGACGGCAGATTTGATCGAGTCTGCCAGTGTTGCGCTGGCGAACAATGATGAGACGCAGGCACTGGTCGCCGCAAAGCGCGCCTTGTTTACCGCCAATGCATCGTTGGCCCAGGCTGAGAAAGAGCAGCTCGCATGGCGTAGTAGAGTGGCCCACTAGAGCACCTCAGTAGCAGGCTAGTAATCCCTTCGACGTTCAACCAGGGCGAGATCAGCACGAATGAATAGACGGGAATTTATTGGCATATTGGCGAAAACTTGGGTTGCAGCCACAGTCTCGGGGTGCACAACACTGCGGCCGGCGCGCGAAGGGGCGCTGTACGATATTGGTAATTTTGGCCAGAGTCGCATACTGCATATCACTGATACTCATGCCCAGCTGAACCCTATCTATTTCAGAGAGCCTAATATCAACCTAGGCCTGGGCTCAGCCTTCGGCAAACTGCCGCATCGGGTCGGCAGAAATCTGCTCGATGTCATCCCTGGTATGTCTGCCAGTGAGATGCACGCGCTGACTTATCTCGACTTCAGTGAGGCGGCCGAGCGTTATGGTCGTGTTGGTGGCTTCGCCCATCTTTCAACGTTGATTCAACAGCTTAAGGCCAATGCGCCCGGCACTTTGTTGCTGGACGGTGGTGATACCTGGCAAGGGTCTGGTACGGCGCTGTGGACCCGTGGTCAGGATATGGTGGGTGCCTGTAATCTGCTGGGTGTCGATGTAATGACAGGGCACTGGGAATTCACTTATCAAGAAGCCGAAGTTCTCAAGAATGCCGCATTGTTCAACGGTGATTTTGTCGCCCAGAATGTTAAGGCAACTGAAGACGCGCTATTTGAGGGCGTGCCCGTGCATGACGAGGACAGTGGGCATGTGTTCCCGCCTTACGTCATGAAGGTCGTCAACGGCAAACGTATTGCGGTGATTGGTCAAGCATTCCCGTATACCCCCATCGCTAACCCGAGTCGTTTCATTCCTCACTGGACCTTCGGTATTCAGGACCAGGATTTACAACGTCTGGTCGATAAGGTGCGTGCTGCCGAAGGGCCCGCTGCGGTGATTCTGTTGTCTCATAACGGCATGGATGTAGACCTTAAGCTTGCCAGCCGGGTCACGGGTATTGATTTTATCATGGGGGGGCATACTCACGATGGAGTGCCGATTCCTGTCAGTGTGAAGAACCGCACGGGTGTCACCGTGGTGACGAATGCCGGCTCGAACGGTAAATTTGTGTCTGTACTCGACCTAGAGTTTGGGCAGACAGGCGTCAGTGGTTATCGTTATCAATTACTGCCGGTATTTTCCAACCTACTGGTGCCAGATGCCGCTATGCAAACGTACATCGATAACGTCAGGGCGCCGTATACCTCGATTCTCAATGAAGAGTTAGCCGTTGCAGACACCTTGTTGTATCGCCGGGGCAATTTTAATGGCACATTCGATCAGGTTATTTGCTCGGCCCTCACCACTCAACTTGATGCTCAAATCAGTCTGTCTCCTGGCTTTCGCTGGGGCACTACGGTGTTGCCCGGAGATGCGATCACGATGGAAAATGTGCTCGATCAGACGTGCATGACTTATCCAGAAACCTATGTGCGGGAGATGGCAGGCTCAGAGCTCAAATTGATTATGGAAAGCGTCGCCGACAATCTCTTCAATGCCGACCCTTACTATCAACAAGGCGGCGATATGGTGCGTACCGGCGGTTTCAGTTACACCTGTGAACCTGGTGCTGCCATGGGCACGCGCATTTCCGATATGACGCTGGCGAATGGCGAGTTGATCCGCGATAGCCAGACCTACAAGGTGGCTGGCTGGGCAACGGTGGGGTCTGTCTCCACGGGGCCTGCGGTATGGGATGTGGTGGCAGAACATCTGCGCGATAAACAGACGATTCATCTGGAAAAAATTGATACGCCGAGGCTCAAGGGGGTTGCTGGCAATCCGGGAATAGCAGATTACTCAGGTGAACTCATATAGACTCTCCCCGTGGGCAAAATGAGGTCATAGATCCGATGCAAAAATTCCAACCGTTCGTGTTGCTGATTTGTCTGGTGTTTTTGTCTAGTCTAGCCGTGGGGGAACGACCAGATGATAAGCCCTTCGCCGAGCAGCATGTCATTCTTCAGGTCAGCGATGCCGACCCGGAAAAATACACCGCAGCGCTGGATATCAGCAACAATCTTATCAAGCATTACGAGGGTCCTGAGTACATTGACCTTGAGGTGATAGCCTTTGGTCCAGGGGTGCACATGCTGACGGCTAACGACAATGCCAATGCGCAGCGCATCAGTAGTTTGATGGCTAATGGTGTGAGGTTTTACGTGTGTATGAATACGCTGGACTCGATTCAGCGTAAAACGGGCACACGTCCTCAGGTGCTAGACGGTGTTGTCGGTGTGCAAACCGGTGTCGCGTTTATGCTCGAAGAAGTTCAGGTAGGTTATACGCATATTCATCCTTGAGCAGCAACGTGCCTAGAATTTTACGCTAGTTGGAAGTGCCACCTAGCAACAATATCGCGTCGAACGCGCAGCCAATAAGAAAGCCGATTATCAATAACATGACTAAATCCGCACGGGATTACTGTCGATGAATTTCGTTGTCAGTATTGCCACCGCGAAGGTCACCACGCCGACGATCATGCCGATAACCAGATCCAGCCGCATCCAATACCCCAGTCAACAGGAATACCGTACTTGGAGAGATAGGCGTTACTGTCGGTAACGCTGGGGGCTATAGCGTGCAATACCGCGGCGTCTGTGACAACGAACTGGGTCGAGGCGCCGGGGGTGAAACGAGGCATCTCCCTAGGGTTAATAGTAACCCTAGGGAGATGCCTGCTACCTTCCAGGCAATAATGAGATTGTCTTTCATGTATTCGGGTTGGTGACATACCTGCATAGACGCTCTAATCGATCCCGTTGATATGGCTGACATGCCATCGCTGCATTGAGTGAAAAACCATCACGATCTGTGGTCAAGGGTTTCTGATGCATGGAATCTTAGTGGACTATGGGGCGAACTCTGACAAACGGACTGCCGTGTTGCTAGCGGCACAGAGCTATTGTACATTATGTCATCTCCGTAATTTGAGGCGCCAGCCCATAAAGGTTAATGGCCATGTCTGAGCAAACCAGCGAAACTGACAACCCTTCCTTCTTTGAAGAGTTTGGCCCACTTCACGACGTGTGGGTACGCTTCGAACGGGGTATGCAAATCATGCTCGGGATTGCGCTAATTACCCTCTTTGGCTTTTTAGGCGAGAGCTGGGGCGCTAACGAGGTCCCCTACGAGGCCGTTATGGCGGCTGTTTTTCGTATTGCTTGGGCTTTTTCCATAATGATATTTTTGTCGCCTGCTGTTATGTTGTTTGTTCTAGCAGCGAGGAAGTCGCGGCTTCTTACCCGTAAATTACGCGGTGTTTTATACTTGATCATTCTGCTGGCGACGCTACTTTATTGCTGGAGTTTACTCTACGTATCGACGATGGAAGTGATCAATGCAATAGTCGAAGCTACTGGTATCGCTCATCCTTCAACAGGCTATTAAACACTACTTGCTATGTTCCGGCAGCTGCAGGCGCCCATGCAATCGTATTCATATAACCGAAGAGAATGCACGTCAAGTCCACCGCCAAGGCACAGCAGGGTTTGTAAGAGTGTGATGGGGTATCACGTTTGCGTGATTCGCAGCTAGGTGACGAACGGGTTCACGGCATCAATAACTACATTGCTAAGGCCAAGCATCGCCCGATGATTGTCATTACCCGCAACAATGAAAAGGAACTGCGTGACGCCTTTCTGCGTCGCTGCTTTTTCCACCACATCCAATTTCCTGACCGAGCCACCATGTAAGAAGTCATCGATGTCCACTATCCGCAGATCAAGCAAGATTTGATAGAGCAAGCAATGGAGATTTTCTTTAACGTACGAAATGTGCCCGGATGGAAGAAGAAGCCATCAGCCTCTTAGCTGATCGACTGGCTCAAATTGCTAATGGCCGGTGATATTCCCGAAGAAATTCTTCGCAACCGAGAGACATCGAAAGCCATACCACCGGAGAATAAGGGCAATAAATCACATTTTGCGAAGAACGGCCAAGTTTGGTCATTGCTGATGCTCCGTCAAATTTAGGACGCAGTGGCGTAATGATCCTTTTAGATGGTCAATCAGGGCAATGGACTGGATCTGCTGGCTTACAGACTGTTGGGTTTATCGCGGCGAAGATTTAAAGGTCGGGCGGGGGTGATTTGGCTTGTTTGACCGAGCATGTTTTATGGTGCATAGCTATTGCAGGTTTGTTTGTTTGGTGGTGGCTGCGCGTCGATGTGATCCAAGATCTTCTGAATTATGTCTGGATCAGTAACCCTAAGGCGGGACCCGTCCGATAACGCGCATGGCGCCACCACACAATGGACGTACGGTCATATCAAGATTAAAGACTCGTTT
>JBLHRT010000106.1:0-8829 GCA_047626255.1 Candidatus Azotimanducaceae bacterium | reverse complement strand
CGATACCGCCTACTCGATCACCTCGGGTGAGTGCGGTCCAGGCCAGCAGAGCACCTACTTCAGCGGCAATGACCGACTTGAAGGCGACGCGTGAGCCGAAGAACATGGGTTGTGATTGATCCACCAGAATGAGTACGGGGCGCTCTTTTTCTTCCTGAAATAACTTGGTATGGGGCGCGCCTGTGCGGGCTGTGACCCGCCAGTCGATGGTACGCACATCATCACCTGGCTCGTAGGTGCGGACCTCGGCAAAGTCGATGCCACGGCCACGAAAATTTGATGACAGCAGCCCTGACAAGGGATGCCGCGCCTTAGCGCTGGTGACAATGTCGATTTCCTTGCTGCCGTGGCGCAGCCGGATCAGCTCGCGAATATCCGTGTAGGCGCCACCACGAACGGGTAGTTCATGGGCCGCATGACGGTTCTTTGTTTCGTTCATCACGATGCGGCGACACGCTCAACCAGGGTGCTGATCACATGATCGGCGGTGATGCCGGTGGCCTCGGCCTCGAAGCTGACGATGATTCTGTGGCGGAACACATCGTGCACGACGGCTTGCACATCATCTGGGCTGACAAAGTCTTTACCCAGCAGGAAGGCGTTAGCCCGGGCGCATAGATCTAAAGCGATGGTGCCGCGCGGTGAGGCGCCATAGTCAAGCCAATGGGCCAGGTCTTCGCCATAGGCGCCGGGGTTACGGGTGGCCATGGTGAGTTGGACAATGTAGTCCTCCACGGCCGGCGCCATGTGCAATGCGAGGATTTCTTCCCGGGCGGCAAACAAGGCGGCTTGAGTCACAGGAATGGGCGATGTTGGGGCAACTTTAGTCCGTGCTGCTAAGGCCTCATTGCGTACCAGCTGCAGGATGCTGCGCTCAGCTTCGGCGTCGGGGTAGCCGACGGTGACGTGCATTAAGAAGCGGTCAAGCTGGGCCTCGGGCAGGGGATAGGTGCCTTCCTGCTCGATGGGGTTTTGGGTTGCCATCACCAGAAACAGTTCTGGTAAGGGGAATGTGTGGCGGCCGAAGCTGACCTGGCGCTCGGCCATGGCCTCAAGCAACGCCGACTGAACCTTCGCCGGCGCCCGGTTGATCTCGTCAGCCAGAATCAAGTTGTGGAAGATCGGACCCCGTTGAAATTCAAAGGTGCCTTCTTGAGCGCGATAGATCTCGGTACCGGTAATGTCCGAAGGCAGCAGGTCTGGGGTGAACTGAATACGATGAAAATCTCCCTCAATGGCCTGGCCTAGCGTCTTGATGGCCTTGGTTTTGGCCAGTCCTGGTGCGCCTTCTACGAGCAGGTGGCCATCAGCCAGCAGGGCGATAAGCAGGCGATTGACCAGCTTTTCCTGGCCAATAATCTGGCTGCTGAGCCACTGTTCAAGTTCAAGGATAAGGTCGCGATGATTCAGGGTATTCGTTATCGGTTCTTGCATTGGCGATGGATTCTTCTAACAGGTGAATGAAATTGTCGAAACATTGTATATCGAAATATTGTTTACAGGTTGAGCAGCGCACCAGATCAGCGCAACATACCGGCAGGCCCCAGTGGGCAGTGACTCTTGATCGTACTCAGATAGACCATAAGAAATCGCTAGGGTTCCTGTAGACACTGACTAACTTAGACTAATCTTATGGTAATGGCTGTTTAATTGAATCTCAAGTCTACCAGATCTACCCGATCGATCATTGAGAAGTTGGCCAACGAGAAGCCGGCACGCGACGAATGTTCACAGCGAAGGAACAGATGTATGACCATCACCAATATTGAAACCAAGGGTGCCTTCTATACAGCCCTTGACCGGCGCATCCAAAAGCAAGGAAAAGACAAGGCGCTGGCCCGCTTCGCGCGGTTCTATTATTCCCAAGAGCCCTTAAGCGAACTACTGCATAAAGAGTGGGATGCCGTGCTGGCGGCGGTGCGCTCTGGCTGGGAGTTCTACCAGCAGTTTGACGGCAAGCGCGCTCGGGTAAGGGTCTTTAACCCGGTGCTGGCGAAAGACGGCTATGAGTCGACCCGTACTGTGATTGAGGTGGCCGCGCCCAATATGCAGTTTTTGCTCGACTCCATTCGGATGGAGCTGACCCAGAGGGGCCTGGCGCTGTCAGACGTTCAGCAGTGCCTGTTGAGCGTGGTGCGGGCCAAGGGCAAGAACCTGATTGTTGAGGATCAGAACCCCAACGAGACACTGATTCACCTAGAAATTGATAAGGTCAGCCAAACCCAGCCGCTAGAAAAGGGCATTCGCCAGATCCTCAAGCTGGTGCAACGCGTGCTGCGAGATTTTGCCCCTATGCGTCAGCAACTACTGCTGTGGAGTGACGATGTGGGTGCCAGCCAGAACACCAGCGAGCTGGAAGTGGAGCAAAGCGAGTTTTTGCGTTGGTTGTACGCCAATAATTTCACCTTCCTGGGGTACGAGGAATTTACCCTCGGTAAGAATGATGCGAAGCCGCACATGATGGTCAACTCGGCACTAGGGCTGTGTCGCAAGGGCATGTCTGCTGATGAGTTGCCTATACGACTGCAAAATGCTGTAGGCGCCCAGCTCTTGGTGACCAAAATACCACTCAAGAGCCGAATTCATCGTCCTGCCTATTATGACGCCATTACCATCGTGCGCCCGTCGAAACCCGGTGACAAAGGTGAGCGACTTTGTTGTCGCTTTATCGGTTTGTTCACGTCCTCGGTTTTTAATACCAACCCACGCAAAATTCCGCTGGTGCGCAAGAACATCGATGCGGTGTTTGCTAGTGGTGAGTTGTCTGTATCCAGCCAAAAGGGCCGTGAGCTGAATCGTATTATCGAGATTTTGCCTCGGGAAGAGTTATTGCTGGCGAGCCCCGATGAGCTGTCACAAATGATTGTGAGCACCTTCGCGCTGCAAGAGCGGCGGGTGGTGCGCCTCTTGGTCCGCCAGTCGGTTGACTTTGTGTCGTGCCTGGTGTACGTGCCCAAGGATACTTACGATACGGAGCTGCGCCGTCAGGTACAAGAGCTGCTGCATGACAGTTTGCAGGCTTTGGATGCCGAGTTCTCGACGCTGTTTTCTGAGTCTGCGTTGATTCGTACCCACTTTGTTTTCCGTATTGACCCAGACCGTCCTGTGCATCTGGATGTGTTGGTACTTGAGGAGGCGATCAATCGCCTGACGCGTTCCTGGGGTGATGAGCTGCAGCGCGTATTGAATGATCAGTTTGATGAGCCCACAGCGAAAAAGTTATATACAACTTATGGCGGTGTTTTTCCCGCGGGTTATCAGGCCGGTGTGACGCCGGAAGTGGCCGCCGAAGATATCAGTTTCTTGAAACAACTCACCCCCGCCAACCCGTTGGCGCTAAACCTTTATACGACGGAAGTCGATGGCCAGGCGTGTACCTGTTTCAAGGTGTTTCATCGGGGCCGCTCGCTGCCCTTGTCTGATGTGATCCCGATTCTCGAGAATATGGGCGCCAAGTGCATCGAGGAACACCCGTACGAGCTGGCCTTTAACGGCACGCGTATCTGGATACATGACTTTGTGTTGGCGTTTACCGGTAAGACCAAGGGTGGGCTTAGCGCCGTTAAGGGCTTGTTTGAAGATGCCTTTAAAGTAGTCTGGAACACGGGTAAAGAGAATGACTCGTTTAACCGACTGGTGTCTGCAGCCGCCATGAACTATCGACAGGTGAAGGTCATTAGGGCCTACGCCCGATATTTTGGTCAGTTGCAGAGTAGCTACAGTCAGACCTTTGTCGCCGATTGTGTGAACAACTATTCAGAAATCGCGAGCGAACTGTTCGAGTTGTTTGACCAACGTTTTAACCCGGCCCTGAATCGTGCCAAGGCCGACATGCAAGTCGACCTGCGCCAGGCGGCAATACTTGAGCGCATTGATCAGGTTGAGAATCTTGGTGAGGACCGAGTGCTGCGCCGCTTACTGGAGATGGTGCTGGCGACCCAGCGTACCAACTTCTACCAGCACAATGCCCAGGGCGACTTGCGTGATTGCCTGGCGTTCAAGCTGCGTCCGACGATGATCAGCGAGATGCCACGACCACGTCCAGAGTATGAAATTTTCATCTATTCGGCCCGGGTCGAAGGCGTGCATTTGCGCGGTGGCAAGGTGGCGCGCGGTGGCCTGCGTTGGTCAGACCGCAGTGAAGACTATCGTACCGAGGTGCTGGGGCTGGTGAAAGCTCAGCAGGTGAAGAATTCGGTGATTGTGCCCGTCGGTGCCAAGGGTGGTTTTCTACCGAAACAAATTCCTGCCGGTGCCAGTCGTGAAGAGGTGACCGCGGAAGGTATCGCTTGCTATCGCATCTTCATTCAGGGCCTGTTGGACGTCACCGATAACTTGGTGAAAGGCAAGGTTGTGCCGCCGGTTGATGTGGTCCGCCATGATGAAGACGACTACTATTTGGTTGTTGCCGCCGACAAGGGCACCGCCGCGTTCTCCGATATTGCTAACGAGATATCCATCAGCAATAATTTCTGGTTGGGGGATGCATTTGCCTCCGGTGGCAGCGTAGGCTATGACCATAAGGCTATGGGCATTACCGCCCGGGGCGCGTGGATCTCGGTGCAGCAACACTTCCGTGATTTCGGCACCAATTTGCAAGACACGGATTTTACCGTTGTGGGCGTTGGTGATATGTCAGGGGATGTGTTTGGTAATGGCATGCTGATGTCAGAGCATATTCGCCTCGTGGCAGCCTTCAATCATCTGCATATTTTCATTGATCCTGAACCCAATGCCGCCACGAGCTTTACAGAACGCCAGCGCTTGTTTGACCTGCCGCGTTCAAGCTGGACAGACTACAATACGAAACTGATCTCCAAGGGTGGTGGTATTTTTAATCGCCGTGCCAAGTCGATTCCTATCTCGGCTGATATGAAGAAGCGCTTTGATATAGCCGAAAGCAGCCTGACCCCTAACCAATTGCTTATCGCGATACTCAAAGCCCAGGTTGATTTGCTATGGAATGGCGGTATCGGCACCTATGTTAAGGCGCGCAATGAGTCGCATCTGGATGTTGGTGATAAGGCCAATGATGCCATTCGGGTCAATGGCGTAGAGTTGCGCTGTCGCACGGTGGGCGAGGGCGGTAATCTGGGTATGACCCAGCTGGCGCGGGTGGAATTCAATACCCATGGCGGCGTATGTTTTACTGACTTTATCGATAATGCCGGTGGCGTCAATTGTTCTGATGTTGAAGTCAATATCAAAATTTTGCTTAATCAGTTGCTTGAGAAAGGCAAGCTGACGACCAAGAGCCGGGTGAAGCTGCTATCGCAGATGACGGATGAAGTGGGTGCGATAGTGCTTGATAACAACTACATGCAAGCGCAAGCCATCGACCTGATAAGCTATCAAGCCCAACGCCGCAACTTTGAATATTCGCGGTTGATGTCTGCACTGGAAGATCAGGGTCGTCTGGATCGGCAGCTTGAGTTTTTGCCCTCGGAAGATGAGATGGTAGAGCGCCGTGCCAAGGGCCGTTATTTCACCCCGCCTGAAATTTCGATTCTGACGAGTTATGTCAAAGCTGGGCTTAAAGAGCAGTTGGCCGCATCCCCCATACTTGACGAGCCGTACATGCTGACAGAATTGCACGATGCCTTTCCCCAAGTGTTGGTGGAAAAGTACGCCCCGGAATTAGCCAAGCATCGCCTGCGCCGAGAGATTATCGCCACCCAGCTGACTAACAGGATGGTGAATCATATGGGCATGAATTTCGTCGAGCGCATGGCAGAGTCTACGGGCGTAAGCAGTGCTGTGATTGCTCAGGCTTACGTGGGCGCGCGGGATATTTTCCGCTTCGAAGATCGCTGGGATGAGCTGTCGGCGCTGGATTACAAGGTCCATCACCAACTGCAAAAATCTATGATGCTGGATCTGAACCGGCTGATTCGGCGGGTGACTCGCTGGCTGATTCGTAATCGTCGCCGGTCGTTAGATCTGAAGAAGGAGGTGCCTGTATTTTCCAAGGCGCTGCTGAGTCTGTATGGTCAGTGGGATCAGTTGCTGATGGGCAATGCGCTCCAGGAATGGAAAACCGGTAAAGAGCGACTGGTGAGCATGGGTGTCGGCGAAGATTTGTCCGGCTTCGTTGCGGCGACCCACCACTTGTATGCGGTGATGGGCATTGTTGAGGCCTCGAGCCGTATTGACCAGAGTATTGAGAAGGTCGCGAGTGTGTTTTTTGTGGTTGGCGAACGCCTGCATCTGCACTGGGTGAGCAAACAGATTCACGAATTTCAGGCCCTTACCCAGTGGCAGGCCTTAGCTCGGGAAAGCTTGCAGGATGATCTGAACTGGCAGCAATTGGCTATTTCGCAAGCGGTGTTGCTAGCGGCGGGGCCGAACCAGGGGGCTGACGTGATGGTGGATGAGTGGCTCAAGGATCATCAGTCTATGGTCGATCGTTGGCTCGCGCTGCAGTCCGAGATGCGCGGTTCAGGCACCACAGACCAGGCTGTGTTCACGGTGGCGATTCGCGAGTTAATGGATTTGGCTCAGTCGAGTAATGGCTTAAAGACGCTGTATTGATTTTGGTATTTTATGGACGCGCTTATCATTGATATCAGCATGCCGCGAGAGCAGTATCTGACCTTGTATACGACTTATATAAAGAATGTACGCTGCGTGGCCCGTACGGGTCAGAGCGTACTGTTTCCGGTGAGTGTGCTCAAGCCGTTTGTGACGCTCGAGGGTATTCACGGCACGTTTCGTTTACGCTTTGATAGCAACAACAAATTCCGTTCTTTACAGCGGGTGTAGGCGGCCGCACGCCTAATATATTTTGCCGAACGACGCGTCGAACGGCCTATCGTTGATCAAAACCGCCTATAATACGCCCTGTTTCCTTCAGGGTGTTCATCAGACTTTCTGTGAGCAGTATTCCATGAGCAGTATTCGATCAACAACCCGCCTATGAGCATTATGTCTATGAGTTATCGGGCCCTACGCGATTTTATGTTTCTGTTACCGACAGAGACATCCCACCATCTGTCCTTGATCTCTATGGACTGGATGCAACGCCTACAGCTGTCATCCTTGATGGCGCGTGAGCAGGTGATTGATCCGGTGACGGTGATGGGTATTACCTTTCCTAACCGGGTGGGTTTGGCTGCGGGGTTAGACAAGGATGCGCGCTGTATTGATGGACTGGGTGCCATGGGTTTTGGGTTTCTGGAGGTGGGTACTGTCACGCCCCAGCCCCAATCGGGTAATGCCACGCCGCGGCTGTTCCGCCTGCCTCGCCAGGGCGCCTTGATCAACCGTATGGGCTTTAACAATGATGGGGTTGAGGTGATGTGTGCGCGCATTCGTCGGGCTAAATTTGACGGTGTGCTAGGCATCAATATCGGCAAGAACGCGGTCACGCCGGTGGAGAGCGCGCTGGATGATTACGCTGCGTGTTTGCGCAAGGTCTATGACCTGGCGTCTTATATTGTGGTGAATATCTCATCACCCAACACACCGGGCCTACGTGACCTGCAACACGAGGATGAATTGGGTCGGCTGCTGGCGGGTCTTAAGGAAGAGCACACACGGCTGGTGGATAAGCATGAGAAGTATGTGCCGCTGGTGGTAAAGATAGCCCCAGACATGACCGATAATGAGGCCAAGCAAGTGGTCAGGCAACTACTGGAGTTCGACCTGGATGGCGTGATTGTGACGAATACGACGGTCTCACGCGAGGGTGTCGCCGGTGAGCCGCTGGGGTCCCAGGCGGGTGGATTAAGTGGCGCGCCGCTGCGCGAGTTGGCGAACCATATGTTGTCTTTGGTAGCCGCGGAAGTCGGTGACAAGATGGCGATTATCGGTGTGGGCGGAATTATGACGGCTGAAGATGCGGCGAAAAAAATTCGCCTTGGTGCGCATCTGGTGCAGACCTACACAGGCTTTATCTATGAAGGCCCAGAGCTGATTTATCGTAGTGCTCGGCGTATTGCGCTGCAGTCATAAAAAAAGGCTCCTGTAGGAGCCTTTTTTTTGTAGTGCACGCCTTTTCTTGTGGAATATAGTGCTGTTTACACGAGTGTTTGTTTCATTCGGGCCAATTAGCCCATAGGAGCTCGGCTTACGCCTGCTGTGCCGATGTAGCCGTCCCAGTTATCTTCACGGCCGGTGCGCCAGCCGCTCAACCAAGCCTGTCGTGCGTCGACATCATGGTGCGGACATAGCTCTTTTGACTTACCGTGCATACCAAACTGGTAGCCACGGGTGAACGCTCGGTTACTTTTGTCTCTTTTTTGTCTTTTCATATAAAGAACAACTCCATACTTCAGAAATGCCAATGTCGTCAATCAATAACCATTTCAAAGCCTGAACCCTGCGCTGTTACAGCTTGTGTTGCTACCGCAAGTATTCGCCTAAAACGGGTGAATGATCAATTGCAGTGAATGAACATCGCGTGAAAGCGGCGATCTCTAGAAGGTCTTGTTTTTGGCAAAAGTTCTTAAGAACTTCTTCTTAAAGAAGTCATTGGGAATAACGAGACCTGTATCCTTTTTAGCGCAGGCTGATTTGGATGTCGACGATCAGTTTGCTCTAACCGGTATAGCCTGATATCTACATTGGTTCTAAGCCACTATTTCTGCCGCGTGCATACCCTTGGTTACGCCCTCGAAGCGGACGGTGGCCGTGGAAAAAATGTCCAAACCACTTACAAAGTGGAATTATGCGCTAAGCAGCCCTAGGCGCGCCAAAAATGTGCGCTTAGCTCGGTTGTGGTGCATACGTTGAGTCGGTACACTTCGCGGCCACCGTTTAACTTCGCTGCTTTTGATGAGGCCACAATATGATCACTTTATTCACCCGACTGGGCATTGTTCTGTCGTG
>JBLHRT010000105.1:0-8837 GCA_047626255.1 Candidatus Azotimanducaceae bacterium | reverse complement strand
ACCAACCCGACGGCCGCTGTCGCCTCCATACCGCCACGACGCACCAGCACTTCCTGCAGCCGGACAGCGAGGTGCACCTCGCTTTCCGGCTGCCACCAATTGACCGCCCGCGCCTCGCGGAATGCCTTACGAAATGCCACAGCCGTATCGAAGACACCGGCCTCTACGGGCAAGTAGGCAATCGTCTCAAGACCATCGATCGTACCCTGGGAATCGAAATCGTCGATTAACGTGTTAAAGCAATCAAAAAATATCCAGTCCATTCGTTACACCCTTGAGTCGTCATCAATACAGGCACAGCAACTATAAGGAGCTACCATATGCGGACCACGATCGGCCACCCAGCCATTAGACAACGAGTATAGGGCGACCGCCTCATAAGGCGCGTGACTGAACTTTATAAACAGCGCGATACGCATCAGTCTTGGAAGGAAACAGCGCTGCCCACGCTTGAGTTGACTCATATCAACTCCACGCCGGGATCTTCACAGTTTAATAACAAGTTCAGAGAAACTATCGACGATAATCGACAAGCGCCCCGTTCGACAGCCGCATTCGTCGAAACGCTGATCGCAAAAATCAGACCTGGAGATCCACGAGATGTTATTCGAAGATCGACATGAAGCAGGTGCACGACTGGCTTCCGAGCTACTCACACTGGAAGCCCAAGGCAAGCTGGACCCCACTCAAGCGGTCATTGTGGCCCTACCCCGGGGCGGAGCCGCCATCGGGTATGAAATTGGACGACAGCTTAATATACCCTTAGATGTATGCGTTGTCCGTAAGGTCTGTGACCCGGCACATCCGGACTTGGCGCTAGCCGCGGTGGCTGAAAATGACACCTGCGTGATCAATGAAGACATTATTGCCGGCCAGGGACTGTCTGAAGTCCACTTGCAGCAATGGATTCATACCCAGCAACTGGAAGTACAACGTCATATCAAAAAATTCCGTGCCGACACCCCTCCGATCGAACTGACGGGGAAGACCATCATTCTTGTTGACGATGGCGTGGCAACCGGTGTCACAGCACTGGCGGCCATTGAGGCACTACGCACCCGACAGGTCAAAAAAATTATTCTGGCGTTACCCGTATGCGCCCCAGACATCCGCCTACGCCTTGAGCACCGAGTCGATGAACTCGTGATATTGCAATCTCCGGAATATTTTCAGGCTGTCGGCCAGTGGTACGAAAAGTTTCCACCCGTGACTGATGAAGAAGTCCGATCATACTTGCACCAGGCTCAGGGTTTTTCTCGCAGCGCCATTCGCCTTAAGGCCCCGAACATCGACAAGATCTGATAGTGACTGTGCTGGACTTGAGCATAGTGTGGACAGTACATTAGCGCTTCAGCCGCTGTCGGAATACCATGCCACACTCTTATCTTCCAGATCACACGCTCACACCCGACGAGCTATCCCGCTATGCACGTGATGGCTATGTCGTGCGCGAATCGGTCTTTACTGACGACGAACTTGAGTTATTGCGCGAGGCCATAGAACGGGCGGCGAACAGGGCCCTGTCGCTGGTCGATCAGGGCACTACCTATATGCTTGACGGCAAGCGCTTTGTCGATATCAACGGTATGACAATACAGTTTGAACACGCGCTAAACAGCGACACGCCCCGAGTGATTGAACCCGTGGCAAGCCTTGATCCTAGTCTCGGTGAGTTACTACAAGACACTCGACTGGTGGATCCCATGCGCCAGCTTGTGGGCTCTGACGAAGTGGCCATATGGACTAATAAGTTGAACCTTAAACGTCCTCGTGAGGGCACAGGCTTTGGCTGGCACCAAGACTCGCCCTATTGGATTCATGATTGTACGCACGTGGATCAACTGCCCAATGTCATGCTAGCTTTCGATACCGCCACTGAAAATAATGGCTGCTTGCGCGTTATTCCTGGCAGCCATCTGGGTGGTTGCCTGCCAGGGACGGATGATGGCACATCGCTGGGTGGGTTTTACACGTCAACCAACGGCTTTGATGAATCGCAGCAAACGGCATTGACGGTTGCCGCCGGCTCACTAATATTCTTTAGCCCGCACATTGTCCACGGATCCCAGCCCAACCATTCCAGCGAACCGCGCCGGGCTATCATTGTGACCTATCAACCTGCAGGTCACCCGACACTGAAAACGGGCGAAGTATTAAACGTTTAATCGCGCCCATTCATGGGATGCTTGCCTGGCACCTTCCCTTGAACGCTTTGGCACTGTGACCTAAAGAGACGCCTCAATGGATTCATTTTTCGCTTCAACTTCAACGTCAACGATTGACTTGACCGCACTGCTGTATATGTTTT
Source organism: Candidatus Azotimanducaceae bacterium (assembly GCA_047626255.1). GTDB lineage: Bacteria > Pseudomonadota > Gammaproteobacteria > Pseudomonadales > Azotimanducaceae > UBA4582. Next base: position 6,529 of record JBLHRT010000105.1, on the reverse strand, counting down.
TCTTATGGACCTGTTACGCGCTCTACGCTAAACGTCGGGCTCGCCAGGGTAGCTACTCGTCGCTGTCACACTCGATGCGCATCTTGCGCGAGCGCTGGGTAAGGCAAATGCTGCGCCGTGATATTCGAGTCACCGATGCTTCGCTACTGGCCAACCAAGAGCGCGTGGTAGGATTCTTTGCTTCGACAACCATGATCATCTTGGCCGCTGTTTTCACAGCACTATCGGCGAGTAGTCAAATCGCTGACATCACCAATCACCTACCTTTAGCCCAACAACAGAGTGCATCACAAGTACAACTCAAATTGATCGTCATTGCTCTTGTGCTGGTCTATGCATTTTTCATGATTACGTGGAGCCTGCGTCAATATGGCTTTGCTGCGGTCATGATGGGCAGCGCTCCTACACCTGATGAAGACATAGACGATAATGATAAGGAGCGTTTTGTCGGCGCTATGGCGCGACTCTTGGACACCGCGGGTCATGATAATAACAAAGGGCTTCGAGCCTACTACTTCTGCCTGGCCATGGTATTTTGGTTGATTCATCCCTATCTTTACATGGTCATCAGCAGTGTGACCGTACTGATTCTGGCCCAGCGAGAATTCAACTCCAAAGCCGTTCAAAGTCTTGAGAGTGCTATTTAGAGGCTCGCCGGTGACCCATGATATCTGTCCGGACGCAACATCAGGGTAGGCACAGACAGCGACAACGCCTCTCTATAACTCTCCTACATGCGCAGCTTCGAGTATCGCCTGATATTGTTGGGGGGTGAAATCGAGGGGATTAGAACCCGCAGAGGGGTCAACAGCCGCCATCGCGCCTATTTCTGTCGGGAAAAGCTCAATATCGATAATCGCAGCTAAGCTATGCGGGATGCCGATCTCGGCTCGTAGCGCCAGCACCCAGTCCATAAATGCATCAAAATCTGGCGCCAGCTCGAGATACCGCGCCAGGCGAGTGATCGGCTCGCGAATCGCCTTGTAATTAGCCTTCAGTACATAAGGCATAAGAATGGCATTTAACATACCGTGATGGGCATCGTAGACAGCGCCTAACGGATGAGCTAGGGCGTGCATGGCACCAAGACCACGTTGAAATGCTGTCGCACCCATGGTTGAAGCAACCAACATCTGCTGACGAGACTCAATATTGGTACCGTCAACAACGACAAGAGGCAGGTACTCCTTAACAAGACTGATGCCCGCCATGGCGATACCCTCTGCCATGGGGTGATAATAGGTCGAACAGTAGGCTTCCAGACAATGGGACAGAGCGTCCATACCCGTTGCGGCAGTTAAGCCTGGAGGCAAGCCCGTGGTCAGTTCCGCATCCAAAATGACATGATCTGGCAGCATACGCGGATGAAAGATGATGACCTTGCGTTGCTCGTCTTCGTTGACGATCAGCGCCGCTCTACCCACTTCTGATCCCGTACCGGCGGTGGTTGGGATGGCAATGACCGGCACCAATACCTGGGTGTCAACGCGCCGCCAATTATCGCCAATATCCTCAAGATCCCAGAGCGGGCACGCTTGGCCCGCGATAATAGCAATCGCCTTCGCGGCATCCAAGCCACTACCGCCGCCCATAGCAATGATACCGTCATGGTCACCGGCCAAAAACGCAGTAACCCCATCAGCCACATTGGCACCTGTTGGGTTAGGTTTGATCTTAGAAAAGCAAGCTATGCCCAGCCCCGCCTCGCGACACTGATCAATAACAGCGGTGACCATCGGCAATAGAGCCAGGCCAGGGTCAGTGACTAACAGTGGCTTGCGCATACCATGGGCCATGCAGAGCACTGGCAACTCTGCCACGCGACCTGCACCCACACTGATGGGTGTCGGATAATTCCAGTTAACCTGCGTGCTCATCGTTTATCCCCACTCAATTATTCACAGACCTACTATTCCTGCCCCTGATAACCCAAACGGCCGTCGTTCACTCATAGCACGCCAGCAACTTCGTGATTGCTGACGCGCTAAATCGGCCAGCTTAGTTGGCGCGAATGGCCCAGCAGTGATGAATGTTCTGGCGCCGCTTGAAATCTGGAGGGATCGTCTCGGCACTGATATTCTTGGCGCTAAAGAGTGCCTGCAGGTTTTCATCGAGTTTGAAGTTACGCATGTTCGTCGAAAAATACAGCACGCCATCTGGCCGCAACAGCCCCATGGCCTGACGGATCAACACGCCATGATCAACCTGCACATCAAAGGTCTGAGCCATGCGTTTGGAATTTGAAAATGTCGGCGGATCAAGGAAGATCACATCATAATGCTCGCCGGGCCTGGTCCGTGACAGCCATTGAAGGCAGTCTGCCTGAACCAATTGGTGTGACTCTTCGTTCAGGCCATTGAGCTGAAAATTGCGCCGCGCCCAATCAAGATAAGTCTGGGACATATCAACAGTGGTGCTTGAAAGCGCACCACCCAGTGCCGCCTGGACCGTGACCGCCCCCGTATAGGCAAACAGATTAAGAAAGGTTTTGCCTTGGGCTTCCTGATAAATGCGCTGGCGAATAGGACGGTGGTCAAGAAACAATCCCGTATCCAGATAATCCTCGAAATTGACCAAAAACTGACTTGCGCCTTCTGACACCTGATGAAATCGACGCTCGGTGGCCAATCTTTCGTACTGTTTCTCGCCCCGCTGACGAGCCCGGGTTTTGTAAAACAGATGATCATCGTCAGTGCCCAGCACCTGTTGCACAATCGTCAATAACTCACTGGTGCGCAGCTTTGCCTTCTCAGCATCGATGGTCTGCGGCGCCGCATATTCCTGCACGCAGACCCATTGCTCTGGTACGAATGTTTCCGCCACAACCGGCGCACGGACTTCCGTGGCCTTGGTTGCCGCAGCTTTGGCTTCTATGGCTTTAGCCCACGGAGAACCCGCTTCCGGAGATTCGCTTGCTGGAGATCGTCCTCCCGGAGCATCGTCTCCCGGAGCATCGTCTCCCGGAGAGTCGTCTCCCGGAGAGTCGCCTACCCGGCGTGAGCCACAATAAATATCGATAGCGGCAGCGTAGTCTGGCAAATCCGCATCATACAAACGATAGCAGCTGACCGACTCACGCCGTATCCAACGTGACAGTTGCTTGAGGTTTTTTTCCAGACGGTTCTTGAACATTAACGCCTGATCGGAGAGGTCTTCCGGCCTCGCTCGCCGCGGCAAACGGGCATCTCGATAGAACTGACTCTGCTCGACCGAGAAATGAATCAGCTTACAAGCAATGGCACCGTTGAAAAGAGTATGTAGTTTGCCTGCGCGAATACCCAGATGCTTACCCAGCGCTTGATCTTCGGTAAAGACGGCAGCATTCCAGCCCTTCAAATTCGATCGCATCATTCTTCCCAGCGCGCGGTAGATACCCGGTAGCTCGTCGGTCTCTGCGAGGCGCCGACCATAAGGCGGGTTGGTGAGCATCAACCCACGTGGCGGAAAATCATGACGGAAGTCAGCAACGTCTTGGAAAGCAAAGCTGATGTGATCCGCCAGGCCGGCACGTTGAGCATTTTCGCGGGCCACATCGAGCACCCGGCGATCATAGTCAAAACCCAGCATCGTCGGCATGTGCTTCAAACCCGCTTCACGGCGCTGCTCTGCCTCGGCCACCAGGCGCGCCCACAGCTCGGCATCGTGCTGACGCCAGCCTAAAAAACCAAAGTAGTTACGGCCCAGTCCCGGCGCCATATCTGCCGCCAGCATCGCGGCTTCAATCACCAGCGTGCCCGACCCACACATTGGATCGACAAACGCCCCACGCTCTAACACCATCTCTGGCCAGCGGGCTCGCAATAGTAACGCTGCCGCTAGGTTTTCCTTCAGTGGCGCCTGCCCCGCCTGCAACCGATAATTGCGTTGGTGCAAACTGCTTCCAGATAGATCTAAATAGAGCGCGGCCTGATCTCGATGCAGGTAGCAGTTAACTCTGATATCAGGTCTGTCGACGTCTACATTGGGTCGATCGCCATGCGACTCGGCGAAGGTATCAACGATCGCATCTTTTATTTTTAGGGCCGCGTAGTGAGAGTGAGTGATCGATGACGCGGACACATTGGCATCCACTGCTAGCGTCTGATTGACAGACATATGCGCTGACCAATCAATGGCCCTGACGCCATCATAGAGCGCCTCCGGTGTCTCCGCCGGGAATGTCGCCAAGGGCAACAGGATACGGTTTGCCAGCCGCGACCACAGACAGGCGCGATAGACGACTTCCATCGATCCCTGAAACTGCGCGCCGGCCCGGGTCTCGCTGACATGGGTCGCGCCCAGTTGCGTCAACTCCGTGGTTAACAGGTCGGACATACCTTTTGGTGCTGTAGCAAAATAAGTGAGATTTTTCATCGCGCGATTCTAGCACAGGCCGACCCAGACAAACCTTCCGTGCCGCATTAATGACGGGCAAAAAAAACCCCGGGGCTGCAAAGCAGATCCGGGGGAAGGCTTTCGCCAGAGGGAACTTAAAAATTCAGATGGGACAGTACGCGTCTCTCGCTAGCATCAACCTGCTGCTGTTGATGCCATCATGGCTTGCTTACTTGCTTGATATACGTAAAGCATTTAGCAGGCCAACTTTCAGTTGCGAAGGCTACTGCCGGCATGAAACACCAGACTATCGAGCGGCATCAACCTTTGTAAACCCACGTGTTACAGGGTTATAGCCGACTCGGCGCTTCACGATAAACTCATTTTGATTTGTTTTAACTCGGTGCAGCCGGCCATCTGGTCTGTACACTATGTTGTCAATTCAGTACTGGGCAGCAAAAATAGTTGCGTCACTTTAGCGCAAACCATATTGCAATGCACCAATTTGGTAGCGCTTCCATAACCGCACTGACATAACCCGCTGAAACCCGCCGCTCACGTCAACGGCTCGACAGGCGGTATCAAGCTCACTCAACCCTGGCGCCAGCCCAATATCGGAGCGCAGGGCATCTTCTGCCCGACAGTACTTCTATGTGACCAATGATTTGCTTTGAAATTCATCATGCAGATGGGTCCCGCTCGCAATCAGACCAGCAAGACGCGCTACCGCGTCCCAGACATCGACATAGCCATTATACAGCGGGCTAAAGCCAAAGCGGAGGATATCCGGCGCGCGAAAATCTGCGACGACACCCTGAGCAATGAGCGCTTGTACCATGCCATAGCCGTCAGAATGCTGATAACAGACCTGACTACCCCGCGCATTGTCATCCGTTGGGCTGATCAAGACTAGACTCTGCAAGGCGTCAGCCCCACTAACCAGTTCGATAAACAGGCGAGACAATCGTTGTGACTTGTTCCGCACCGCGCGGAGGTCAATGTCACGCCACATATCTAGCGCGGCATCGAGAGCGCTCAAGCCCAGCACCGACGGGGTACCGCACAAAAAACGCATAACACCTGAGCCAGGCACATAGTCGGCTTCAAAATCGAACGGCGCTGCGTGCCCCATCCAACCGGCTAGAGGCTGAATCGCCCGTTCCTGATGACGCTTAGCAACGTACAAAAATGCCGGCGCTCCAGGTCCGCCATTGAGAAATTTATAGCCACAACCAACCGCCAGGTCGACATCCCAGTCGTCCAAGTACACGGGCATGGCCCCTGCACTATGCGCCAGATCCCAGAGCACCAAAGCACCGCGGGCATGCGCGGCCCGAGTGATGGCTGCAACATCGTGACGTCGGCCGTTACGAAAATTCACCTCAGTCAACATCACCACGCATGTATCGTCGTCAATACTCTGTCGTAACAACGCCTCATCGACCAGCTTCAGACGACAGTTTTGTTCGCCGACAAGCCTCGCCAGACCCTGAGCCATATAAAGGTCTGTAGGAAAATTATCGGCCTGCGAGACGATTGTCCGACGCGTAGGATTAAGTTGCAGCGCCGCAGCCAGCAGTTTGAATAGATTGACCGAGGTAGAATCAGCACACACCACCTGACCCGGTGCTGCACCGATGATGGGCGCAATCTTCTCACCGACGCTCACTGGCATGCCTATCCAGTGCTTGTTCCAGCCACCAATTAAATCCTTACCCCACTGCGCTGTGACTGCTCTGCCGAGGCGCTCAATCACGCAGTGAGGTAGCGCGCCCAGAGAGTTCCCATCAAAATAGATTATGTCATCGGGCAGAACAAAATCCTGCCGATGACCCCGCAAGGGATCAGCAGCATCGAGATCGACACAATCCTGACGCGTCAACATAGCCCCACCTTATATATCTCGTATGTTCGAGCCACCAGCATACTCACCATGAAGTCACCCATCGGGGTAAACACATCATCGATCTTGTGATGCGGCGGCCCGACGCGTCAAGCAACCACCACCCTTAGTGTATCGACACCGCGATTGTCCCATAATGCCACCTGGTCGATACCGGCAGCAATGTCCTCAAATGTACCCGGCCAGCCCCCCCCACATCACCTATACGGCGATACTCCAGCGACCAGCCAGCATAGCCCTGCTGGTTAAGCGCCAATGACATGGCGTGACTGCGGACCACGTCGTAGGAATTGAGCCCGCAGCCACCATGAA
>JBLHRT010000104.1:0-8881 GCA_047626255.1 Candidatus Azotimanducaceae bacterium | reverse complement strand
CGTGCGAGGCGTGATCATAGCGTTTTTCGCCCACATGATTAAGCAATAGCTGGCAACCAGCGCCCGATGCGCTAGCATGCAGCCATTTAACCGTCCAAAAAGAGACCTAAGGGAAATCATGATCGAATATCACATTGACGTGCCAACCCGTGACGGCGCCAACCTGATCACGAAGCGCGATGACTCACCTCATCTCGGCGCCGACAACATCAAAGCCGAAGTTTACTTCGCCTGTGCCGACATAGACCATTACGCCCCGAAGGAAGTTATCGGCGCCCTGCAGGCACACCTACGAACCACCCATCTCAATTATCGCCTAGAATGGTATCCCGGCGCCGAGCACGGTTTTGCGTTTCCCAGCCGCAGTGATATTTATGACAAACCCAGCGCCGAACGCCACTGGGTTCGCCTGTTTGATCTGTTCAAACGCAACCTTGGGCCGACCTGATCAGCTATCATCAAACAATTATCGACAATCACCAGACCCACAAAACACTCATCCATCAACGCGGGACCCAACAACTCATGGCACTCAAGCCAACCATCTACAAACTCAACGCCACCATATCCGACATGAACCGCGGGTATTACCAGACCCACCAACTCACCATCGCCCTGCACCCCTCCGAAACCCAGGAGCGCATGGTCGCGCGCATCATGGCATTTTGCCTCAACGCCGATGAATACCTGAGCTTTAGCCGTGGCCTGTCCGCCAACGACGAGCCCGACATCTGGTCCCATAGCCTCGATGGCCAAACCCAGCAATGGATAGAACTCGGCGAGCCCTCAGTAGATCGCGTCAAAAAGGCCAGCCACATCGCCAAGACCGTCAAAGTCTACAGCTTTAATACCAAGAGCGACGTCTGGTGGCGCCAATCCGCTGCAGAATTCAGCCAACTCAAAGCCACCTACTACCGCTTCTCCTGGGACCAAATTCAGGCCCTAACCGCGCTCATCAACCGCACTATGACCCTATCTATCACCATCTCCGAAGAATCCGCCTTCATCGCCGGCGATGCTGGAGAATTTGAACTCAGCTGGGTTACACTTGACCTAGACACAAAGTAAGTACTCACATATATCGAGATATACACGTAGACCACGATCAGCCACAGGCCTAACCAATGCCCGCCATCACTAATGACCTACTGCTTTACCTCAACTACGCCGGCTGTTTCGTCTTCGCCTTAAGCGGCGGCGCCGTCGCCATCCGCCACCAAATGGACCTATTTGGCGTCGTCGTTATCGGCCTCATCACTGCCGTGGGCGGCGGCACCCTACGCGACGTCCTCTTAAACCTACCCGTCTTCTGGCTCGAAAACAGCAGCAGCCTCATACCACCACTGCTTGGTAGCCTATGCGCCTTCACCCTCGGCTCAAACCTACCCCGCAAACGCATCATGCTCTGGGCCGACGCCCTAGGCCTTGCCGTCTTCGCCATCCTCGGCTGCGTCAGCGCCCTTAAAGCCGGTAGCACCCCCATCATCGCCATCGTCATGGGCACCATCACCGCCTGCGCCGGCGGCCTTATCCGTGACATCGTCTGCAACGAACCCCCCATCCTGCTCAAAGACGAAATCTACGCCACCGCCGCCCTCTTCGGCGCTATCATCTACATCGCCAGCCTCCAATGGCCGCCCATCGACGATTTCGCCGCCCCCTTGGGCATCGCCACCGCCTTCGCCACCCGCCTCATCGCCATCCAATGGCACATCACCCTCCCCAAAAGCACCAAAACCTAACCCCTCAATGACGCCCAACCCACACCCAAACCACATCGCCCAACGCCCTATAGCTCTATAGCTCTATAGCTTTCCAAACCCAAACCACCCACAAAACTCCGAGGGGCTTGCAGGAACAACGTCGCACGCCCGATTCGGTCCGCATTTGCACCTGCAGCCGAGCAACGAGTGAGACCGCTTTCCGGCTCACGAGGCCGCGAGGGAAGCCCGGACGGCCAAACGGTGCAGCGGACCGAATCGGGCGTGTGACGTTGTTCCTGCAAGCCCCCCACGTTCAACCAAAAAAAAGGGCAAGACCCCTTTGAGCCTCACCCTTCTCCAGCAACACAAGCCCAAAAGAACCCAGATCACCCCATCACTAACTCAACGCACTCTCATCACACCCTAAATACGCTCAATAATAATCGCCGGCGCCATCCCACCCGCCGCACACATCGTAATCAGCCCAAACTGCTGCCCACGACGCTCCAACTCATCAAGCACCGTACCAATCAACATGGACCCCGTCGCCCCAATCGGATGCCCCAACGCCATCGCACCACCATTAACATTGACCTTGTCACGATCCAAATTCAGATCCCGAATAAACTTCTCAGCCACAACAGAGAACGCCTCATTAATCTCAAACAGATCAATATCGTCAACCGTCATACCCGCCTTCGCCAGCACCTTACGCGCCGCCGGCACAGGCGCATTCAACATCAACGTCGGCGAATCGCCCATATTGCACATCGCCACAATCCGCGCGCGAGGCTTCAGCCCGTGCGCTTTGGCATAGTCAGGCGACGACAGCAAAATCGCGCCCGCACCATCAACAACACCCGAAGAATTACCCGCATGGTGAAAGTGCTTAATATCCAAGTCCGGGAACTTCTGGTTTACAAGAGAACGGAACGTCGTTCCAGATTCATCCAGCGGAATATCCGCCATCTTTGCAAAAGAAGGCGCCAATTGACTCAAACCCTCAAGCGTCGTCTGCGGACGAGGGAATTCCTCATGATCCAGCGCCACAGTGCCATCCAGCTTGTAGACAGTAATCAACGACTTATCAAAATAGCCATTCTTAATCGCATGATCAGCACGCTGCTGGGAAACCACCGCCAGCTCATCTAACGCCTTACGATCGATGCCTTCAAGCGTTGCAATGGAGTCCGCACACAATCCCTGATGGGGCTGCGGATGCACCGAACGAAGACGGAAATTATCGTTGTCTAGGAACGGCGAGCTATTGCTGCCACCGCCGCCATAACCTGACATCATTTCCGCACCACCACCGATACAGAGATCTTCCATGCCCGACATAATGTTAGCCGCCGCGATATTGACCGATGTGATACCCGAACCACAGAAGCGATCCAGCGTAACGCCGCTGGCCTTAACGTCGTAGCCCGCGTCCAATGCCGCCATACGCGCCAAATCACCACTTTGCTTGCCACGCTGGGAGCTCGTGCCAAAGATGATATCGTCGACATCGGCCGTGTCGAAACCGACCCGTTCCTGCAATGCCTTAAGAACCGCAGCACCCAGGTGCTGGGGATGCTCGTCGGCCAACGCGCCCTTACCTTTCTTGCCAATACCACGGGGGGTACGACATGTATCAATAATCCAGGCTTCTGACATGGTTTTACTCCTTGGTTATAAATGCTTTCGGGCTATCGACAAAAATAGCGCAAGCCGACATATTAGAGACAATCCCACGCGCCAGCAAGCCGGGGCTAAGAACACCACCGACCGCGCCATACTCAAATCAAACCGTCACCTCACAACACCTCACCCTCATCAAGCATCAATAATTGCAGCGCATCACTGTCGAGGATCAATTGCAGCAAGCCGCCAATCAGATGCTTAGCCACGCCTTGGCTTGTCTCATCTGTCATATCAAGGGAGAGCAACATGGGAATCAGGAACGTATTAAACAGACAACCGATTTGATAGTCCGCCAAAAACTCTGGGTAGGAATAATCCGCAATACCAGCACTGATCAAACCCGCGTGATAGCGTCGTAATAAACCCTGCTCCACGTCACGCCTTAAAGCTATTGGTAGGAGGGCAAGAAAATAGGCAATGTCATGCGCGCCACATCCAGGATGGCAGCCGTCCCAGTCAAATATCACAATAGGATCATCCGGGCGCGCCGCATCAAAAAATATATTTTGGCTATGCAGGTCCATATGACACAGCGTCAGATGACGCGTCGGCCAATACAGCGTCATGCGCGACTCGACGGTCGCCGCCAGACGTTCGCACAACGCTCGAGTACCTGGCGGTAATAATGTCACAAGTGGCGAATCAAGAAAAAGAGCCCAGTCAGAAGTCAATTGCCCGGCCCACTGCTGCCAGACTTTCGAACGCGTTGACAACACAGACCCCTGCTCAAGCAACAACGCTTCGCGCCCCCACCAGTGCGCATGTAACCGCACCGCCGTGTCCACAACCGACTCAAGAACATACACAGGAGGTGGCGACGCAAACGTAAAAGTCTGCAAATGGCTGCAGTCTTCCAGCAGTAGCACCGCCGTGCCCGAGCTTGCCTGCCAATTAACATAGTAGGCGTTGGGCGTGCGCACCGGCAGGCTTAGCGCCAACTCAGCATAGAACCTCGCCTCGCGCTCAAAGGACCGCACCTGCCGGACCAATGCAGCCGCTGGGGGATGAGACGGCATCAACTTGATCACCAATTGGGTCGGTAGCGAGGCCGTCGCTGGTGACGGAACCCAGTCGATACTCACAAAACCAATCTCACCACCATAGCCCCGCTGTGACGACGGCGAAGAGACTTTGAAACTGCGGATAAGGGCTTGATCAACCCTCAAAGCACTGGCAAACCATTGGCGATTCACATCGGCCAACAAGGTCGGAATACTAAGCGTAGAATGAGATAACATCGGCCGAGCTTAACCTGAGTGAGCGGTTATTGTCAGCTGGGCTACTGGGAAAGTGTCTGTTAAATAGAACCATAGGAAAGTGTGCAGCGGATTAATCAGCTTTGCGTTCAAGTGCGAGATGGCATGGGCACCATTCATACGCACCTGACAGCAATGCTGGAACTTACTCAAGACTGGTGAAGCAGCTCAAACTGAACATTATCGATTCGTTTTACTGTCGCCGCGATCGTCCCTTTAACACAATTTCGTTGCTCACGGAGCACGCCAATCGGAGCGGCACCGGTAGCTATACTGCAAATTTTTGACGCCGCTGTTTCTATACGCTTGTATAAAATTTTCGCGCCTGCTTCATGAGTTATATTCAGGTCAGAGTAATCGATGGTGAGCGATTTATGACCATGGCTATTCATTTCAACGGTGCTGGCCATAGCACCCGTAGTCATGGTGGCAGCTAACAACAAAGCGACAATTGCAGTTCGATTTTTCATGATTATTCTCCTGAATACTTTTGTTAGTGAGGAACCCTCAGATGCCGTAGGGCACAAACAAAAGACTATACCGATATGAGAATGACACAATCGAAACGCGGTAAAGTGAAAGCTTTCAGAGTCCGGCAGCATCAACATAAACGTTACGTTAGTCGCTCAAAGACAAGGCGAATGTTTAGTACGATGAACACCCTTTAGGTCATCGCGCGGCAGCCTAACCGCCTTATTTTTTCAAGTAGTCGCGCGCCAAACTCAACGTTTGCAGCCGAATCTGCTGACCAAGCACAACCACATCTTTCTGCAAGGTAGCTAAAGAGGCGTCAGACGGACCTGCCTCAATGGAATAGGTCGTGGATAACGTCGACTGCGAGAAGGGCAGTACGCGCACCATCCAGCTATAGCCAATTTTATGGTGCGCCTGCAAGTTCCCAATGACCTGAGCGATCATCCGTGGGTAGAAACCCGAAGCACAATAAAACCAGACCTTCGGCAGCTTACCAATTTTACCATCCGCACCAAGGTGCCCCTCACAAGACCAGCAAGGGGTGAGGAGGCGAAGCGTATACAGTGCGTACACCAATGGCGCAATGGCCTCTTCAATCGGAAACTTTTCCGGCTCACTAGACATCATGCGCGACGCATACTGACATTGGCTGGAACAACTGGCTGCCGATGACGTCGATGACGTCGATTCCACGACGATGGATACATGGCAGTTAGGGCAAGGCCTCACCTGCGTATCAGTCGGCTGACCAATGAGATCGCGCAGGGCTATCAGGACTTGCTCCCTATCGGCTACTTGATCTGCATCGTTACGAATTTTCATAGACTAATAATAGCCGTAGCGAGGAGATTTTCCAGATATCCTCTATACTTTAATTATGATTATATTATCGAAAGTGCTGGCCGAACTCCGTCAGCAACCTGGAGAGACCCTGCCCTGCTGCTGGAACCAACGTGAGGTGACCGTTCGGCTGGGCATACCCCACTATCAAGACAACCTTCAGCGGCACTACCAACTGCCCACATCGACCTTTTCCCGGTTCAGACACCTAGGCCTCATCATAGAATTTGAGCAGGCCACAGAATTAGCCCTGCACGATGACGAGATGCGCTTACCCGCTGAAGCCCACGTACTGATGGAGGAGTTCGGCCCCGTCGTGCTTAAAAACGCCTACCTGCCTGGCAATATCGAGGACATAGGTCATCGCAATCGTTTTCCTCACCTGAACTTTCACCGGGACCGAAACGAGCATCAACCAACGCCCTATTCCTTGTTCTACCGCAATCCTTTCGATGACATTCAGAAGCACACACGCACGGCATCCACCTTGTTTATCAGCAACCAACACGCCAGAGCGGAGCTACAGGCCACGGGCCTTGGCATAGCGCCATCAACAGACCTGTCTCATACCCACCTATATACGGAAGTTCACAACGCAACCTTAATCAAGGATTACCTCGGCACCTTGATTCTGGAACAACCTTGGGATCGAGCACACGGGACAGGTGAGATCTGCCTACAGGACAACCGACAGCTGATGCATGCCAGCTACTACCACAATGCCAGCCGCGACGGCTATCGAATCGGCGTACGCTATCTGGGCTAGGACAGATCAGCCTGCTCAAAAATCAAACCCGCGGTCAGCAAAGGCGCGACACTGATATCTGCAGCGTCCATCATTTGCGCGATGCGCTGCAGCGATGCAATAAGCTGGCTTTGTTCCCAGTCCTGCAATTGCTGGAAGCGCTCGTTAAAGTGTTCCTGCAGCGGCATAGGGGAGTGAGCCAGCACATCTCTGGCGTGGTCTGTGAGCCGCACATACACCCGACGCCTATCCGCCTCACCCCGCTGGCGAGTTACCAAGCCATGCTTTTCCATCCGATCGACAATATTGGTAATGGTCGCCTGACTCAGGCTGACAGCCGCCGCAAGCTCCCCCGGGGTGACATCAACGCGCTCGAGAATCGCCCGCAGTATCAATAACTGTGGCGTTGTTAATCCCGTGGTCTTCAGCAATTGCTTGGAGTGCAACTCTGTGGCGCGAATAAGCTGCCTTAGACTCGCGATAACCTGGTCAATCGGTTCTGCCATGGTATTACGGCTCAATATCATTGCCCGCTAACGGTATGTTAGCTTTGGGCCAAGTTTCCAGCATTATAGCTATGCCTAACGGGGCTCTTCAGCGAGCCCCTTGTATAAACTAGCACACATTACTAGAAGAACCAGACAAAAGGGCAAACCCACAGCGATCGTCAGGGCTTGCAGAGAGGCCATGCCACCCCCGACGAGCAGGGCAATAGCCACCAATCCCGTCGAGATACACCAAAAAACCCGTTGCTGTACCGGAGCGTTCATTTTGCCACCCGCCGTCATAGTATCGATGACAAGAGAACCAGAGTCGGCTGACGTGACAAAGAAAATCGCAATCAGAAGGACACTCACCGTCGACACGAAACCAGAAAATGGCAGGCTTTCAAGCATGACGTACAACGACAGCTCTGGTGGCACCTCAGCCAACGACGTGATGCCTTGATCGAAATACTGCTCGAAACCCGCGCCACCCAAAGTCGACATCCAGACGATGCTTATGACCGTCGGCATAAGCAATACCCAAGTAATGAATTCTCGAATCGTTCGGCCAAAGCTGATGCGGGCGATGAACATACCGACAAACGGTGACCAGGAAATCCACCAGGCCCAATAGAAGATGGTCCAGCCATGGAAAAAATCAGTATCTTCGCGACCAATCCAGCCACTAAGGCTAGGTAAGTAGACGAGGTAGTCGACGGTGGTATGCCAGAACTGTTCGAGGATATAAGCGGTTGGCCCCGCCACAAGAACGAACAGGCCCAAGATCGCCGCCATGCTCATATTCAATTCGCTCAACACCTTGACGCCCTTGTCCAGACCCGCAACAACAGAGATCAATGCCATGGACATAATCACGACGATCAGTACGATTTTGGTCAGATTGCCTTCGGCGACTCCGAACAGGAAGTTGAGGCCAGCTGCGATCTGCTCTGCACCGAAGCCCAGTGAAGTCGACAGACCAAAGATGGTGGCCAGCACGGCCATCACATCAATGAGGTGACCGAAGGGCCCCCAGACAGCCTTACCGAACAGTGGGAAGAATGCCGAACGCAGCGTTAGGGGCATTTTTCGGTTAAAACAAAAGAACGCCAGCGCCAGCCCAACAACAGCGTAGATAGCCCAGGCATGCAGGCCCCAATGGAATATCGTCGCCGACATGCCAACAGCGCGAGAGGCCTCAAGATCAAGCGGATTAACACCCAGCGGGGCCGAATTTAGCGTGTGGGTCATGGGTTCATAGACACCGAAAAACATCAGGCCAATACCTACGCCTGCAGCAAACAACATCGCCAGCCAGCCGCTGTACTTGTAAGCCGGCGTGGCCCCGGGACCACCCAGGCGTATTTTGCCGAAGGGCGAGACCGCTATGGCGATGCAGAAAATGATGAAGAAGTTCACCGACACCATAAAGAACCAGTCAAACTTCGATGTCACCCAGGACTTCATGCTAAGAAACCATTCAGTAGCTAACTCGGGAAATAACAAAGTGCCCGTCACGAGTGCAACGACAGACAGCGCAGAGATCATAAAGACCGGATTATGAATATCCAGGCCCAGGACCTCGATATTGTCCTCCCCAATCTCATGCCCTATATCGACGACTCTGTTATCTTCAGCTGGTGTCTTATTAATGGTGAGATTCTCCGGTGATCGGATAACGCGCGAGCACGG
>JBLHRT010000103.1:0-8897 GCA_047626255.1 Candidatus Azotimanducaceae bacterium | reverse complement strand
ATGATCGTCTGCAGGGTGGTGATGGCGTACATATCATCGACCTGCGGCATGATTTTGATTTCAACGCGCTGCCGCATCTACTGCCCGGCGCTGTGCGTGTCGCCATGGAGTCAATTGACCTGCACATCCCGAGCATTCCGCCCGACCGGGATATCATTCTGTGCTGTACCTGACCCGATGAAGCCTCGAGCGCCCGTGTGGCCCTCAAGCTTAAACGACTTGGTGTCGCCAATGTTTTCCCCCTTACCGGCGGTGTTGAAGCTTGGCTGGACGCTGGCCTGCCAACTCATGACGCTATTAGCACCACTGCAGAGCCAGGGTAGGTTGGTCCGAAAGATGATTGATACGCCCGCCAACAATCCTCAGGATTGAGGTCCACGTCTCCACCGCCAATTTCATTGGCATGATATTCAGTTCAAATCCGAGCTCTCGTCGATCAATTAATTAGATCGAAATAACAGAAACAATTCATTTTATATATCAACTCCGGAGGCATACAGTGCTCACGTACAAAGCAGTGACATAAACAACAGGAGTAGATACATGAGTCATCAAAAAGAAGGTCAAGCCGTTCCACAAGTCACGTTCCACACCCGGGATGATCAAGGCTGGCAGGATGTCACCACGGCAGACTTGTTCGATGGGAAAACGGTTGTCGTCTTCTCGCTTCCCGGAGCATTCACGCCAACCTGTTCGGCGACGCATTTACCGCGTTATGAAGAGCTGGCGTCGGTATTCAGGGCCGAGGGTGTCGACGACATCGTCTGTGTGAGTGTCAATGACGGCTTTGTTATGCACGCCTGGCAGAAGGATCAAGGCATCAGCAGCGTTCGCGTTATAGGTGATGGTAATGGGCACTTCACGGCGGGCATGGACATGCTCGTTGACAAGGAAGACCTGGGTTTTGGCAAGCGTTCATGGCGCTACTCAATGCTCGTCAAGGACGGCATTGTCACCAAGATGTTTGTCGAGCCAGATTTGCCTGGTGATCCGTTCACTGTGTCTGATGCCGATACAATGCTGGCGTTTATCAATGCAGAGGCTAAGGCGCCCGAGCCTGTGGCTGTGATCAGTCGCGTCGGTTGTCCACATTGTCAGCGTGCCAAGGATTTGTTGATCGAGCGCAAGATTCGGTTCAATGAGATCGTTGTTGGTCAGGATATTGACCAAGCGGCACTGCGTGGTTTGTCTGGCTCCACAAGTGTACCCCAGGTCTTCATTGGTGGGCGCCTAGTGGGCGGCGCTGACGAGCTGTCTGAGCTGCTGTCGAAGGTGGGTTAAACGGGCAATTCCCGGAGGCAAAGAGCATAAGGCAAATAAACCAACTATTCGGCAAAAAGGTCACGTATCACCAATGTCGATGTTCATCGAACGTTTGAAGATTATGATGTAGATGGTCAATGACCGTGATCTATTGGCTTGCTGGTTCAGGAAAGGCTTACCGTCGTCGTTTTCGTCGGTGGTGGTTGTACGGCCAGATAATCTAGCCTCTTCTGGGTGATGTCTGGGTCGGTCATGTGCCTAGGCGGCCGCCAGCTATAACCCGCATGGCCCGCCACTAAGTGGGCATAGTGTCATGTCGAGCCGATCGCGGCCCGTTCAATCACGCTCTTGAGTGGTTCGCCGTCGTGAACGTTCGGATGCCAGTTGGCAGGTGTCTCTGAAAGGTTTCGGTTAGATACCATCAATATCACCGTATTCTGGATCACATTCAATAATTCAGTATCGCAAAATATCTCAAACAAGAATTGCCGCACTATTCACTTACCCCAATGTCGCAAAAACAGGTAGGGGATCCGTAACGCTCGTCAATTTTTGCTATATGCAGGCTACGTGGTCTTGATGGTGGGCCATGGGATTAGCGCCGCAGCAATATTAATCATAAGGTCTGACAAGGTGCTTGTCGGTGAAACATTATTGCTGGTCTTATCGAACGCTGAGGGGGTTTGTTCGTGGCTAATGGCTTCTAACGTCGGCGCGGACTCGGTCGCACGAGCGTCACGGGCGAGGGGAGTCGCTTGAGTGCGAAAATATGCGTGAGTTTGTGGTGATCTAGTTGGTATGATGCGCGCGCTAAACGGATTCAAGATTGTGCGACAGCGATAAGGTGATATTAGATTAGTCAAAAAATTGACGATAATGTGTCGTTAATATTGTTCCGCTAGCGGGAAATGACATTAGCGACTATATGACCTCCTTGCTTGAGGGCGGCCTTGATAACGAGACCATCGCCTCAGCAACGAACGCTAAGCCGAGCATACCCTTATCATCCGTGTCGCTGCATGCGCCGATTCCACTACCCGGAAAAATTTTGGCGATTAGTCTTAACTATGGTAATCACATTGCAGAAACCAATTCCAAGCCCTGCGTTCCAGGTCCCCACGCCGATATTAATCTGCCGATGGTACCTGACAAACTTGATGACGACGCAGAGTGTTGTTTGGTGATCAGCAAGCGCTGCAAACACGTGCCCGCCGATCGCGCCTATGAAGTGATGGGTCCATGGCTGGTAATACGGTGCACCGTAAGCGGTGATCAAAGGCAAAAATCGAATACCCAACATTTTATTTTCGACTGTTTCGACGCCATTGCTCCCGTAACACAGTCTTTTACTTTGGACGTGGGTGATGTGGTTCGGGTCGAAATCGAAAAGCTGGGTTATATCAAAAATACGGTCGTAGCAGAAAACGTAGAGACCATTATTGGTTAACATTTTTGTTTGTACCTTGGTTCGTGTTTTAGACGGTGCTTAGGTTGATATTGAATAATTTCATAGGTGAAGAATATGCTAACAATTATAGACGGGGGAATGGGCCGCGAATTGTCACGTCGGGGCGTTCACGATAATACCGGCTTATGGTCTGCTCAAGCGCTACTCGATGCGCCTGAAATTGTGCTGCAAGTGCATAAAGACTTTATCGCCGCTGGGGCGAAGATAATAACAAGCAACAGCTATTCGACGATTCCGAGTTATCTTGGTAAAAGTGATCTTTCGCAAAGCTACATTGAACTTACCTGCCTTGCGGGCCAGTTGGCGAGACGGGCGGTGCAAGAATCGCGTAAAGAAGAGGTGAGTAAAGAAAAAGCGCACAAGGTTGAAGTTCAAGTCGCCGGCTCGTTGCCGCCGCTGTCCGAGAGTTTTCGGCCTGATCTTGTACCCACTGGCCCTGATGTAGCAGCAATTTATGAATCCATGGTGAAAGCGCTCGAGCCGAATGTTGATTTGTTTTTATGTGAGACGATGTCAAGTGGCGCCGAAGCATTGCACGCGGCAACGGCAGCCAAAAAATATGGGAACGGGAAACCCGTTTATGTTGCGTGGACGCTCGATGAGCGGCCGGGTAAGGGCCTGCGTAGCGGCGAGTCGATCGCACAAGCATTGGCGTTGATAGAGCCGATCGAAATAGATGCCTATTTGTTCAATTGCACATCCCCTGAAGCGATACTGCAGGCATTAAAAGAGTTGGCGTCTTTGACGGATAAGCCAATCGGCGGCTATCCAAATAGGTTCAACAAAGTGGACCCGCAGTGGACGCTTGATAATGATGTTAAGACAAGCTTTCGTGATGACATTGATATCGCGTTCTTTGTTCAGATGGCGCGGCAATTTGAGGTCGCCGGTGCCACAATTATTGGTGGGTGTTGTGGCATTGGGCCTGAGTATATCGAAGCCTTAGCGCAGGCGCGGGTATAGGCACACAAGCCAGCCCCGCTAAGTTAAAGCCCCGGTCCCGGTAGCATCGGGCTAGCATCGGTGAATCGCGTCATTGTGAATCTTGTTAGATCATGTGCTACGCGATTACCCAGGGCCATGTCAGCATTGACTCGGCCAGCGCCGGGTCCAATGCTAAAACCATGATCCTTGAAGACTGTAGCTAAAAATCAGAGTGAGATTCGATTTTGTCCATGACTGAAACGACGTCTGGCGTGATATCGAACATGCCTGCCCATGCCTCCACGAAGGGAATGCCAGCCAGCGTTGGCAATCTTTCTTTGTGTCCCTGGCGCATTGCGCTCAACGCATTCGTCGAAGAGTTATGGTTTAAAACGCGGGTCGGCTCAAAGAGTGGGTCCTCATCATTCTTGTACTCGTAAGATCGTAAGCCAAAATGGCCAGTTAGGCATAAAGATCGAATCCGAATATGAAATCTCGTTGGGCATTGTTGATGAGGCAGCCGTAGTTTTGACTCGGTTGCTAACCAAGGCGGATCAAATTGAATCGATGGCTTACATCGCCGTTCACTGCGGAGGTGCATGGACAATTGATGGTCACGGTTACTTGCTAAAACTCAAGTCCAAGACGAGAGGTGTGCGGCGTCAATTCGTAGCAAAGAAAGATTGTTCAGGGCCTTGTTTGCGGGAAATTGAGGAAGTCGAGCCAGAACGGCGGCAGAACTAACAGGCTCCTGCGATCGCCCCCTGCATGGCCCCATGTTCAAGAAGACTAACTGATCTAGATTTGATCCCTACCCCTAATGGCATTGGCGTTGGTTAATATGCCAGCCGGTGCGGTGTGAAAGCCACAATCGCTGCTTGGATCAAAATGGTCTAGTTAGCACGCCATGGAGTTCTTTATCCGGGCTCATTGACGAGTCACTTTGGCATCATTATCTCAAGCTTCTCTTAGATCATGCAGCCTGCGCGCAAACCCTCGTGCGAATGCTGTTCATGGGAGGCGTGGCGGTAGTTGCTTGGCTGGTCTCCAGACTTGTCAAGCAGATTCATAACCCTATTCGCGTCTACGCTGCGATTGGAGCGCTAATTGGCGCATAAGCGTTGATGTTCCATTCGCTTTGCGTCTTTGGCTCAAGCTTCCTTTTTGATTCGATGTTGCCTTGGTTATATTTTTCTTTGGTTATCAATGTGCCGAAATAGGGCATCGCTGCGTCCGTAGTTTTGCCGGCTGCGATATTGCGAGTTTGCTTATGAAATCCAGAGGTGAGAACAGGATATGGGTTGTACCATCCCGAAACGGGTTCTTCAGTTTATATTGATTCTGCCCATCCGCTCTCACCGTAGCGGCATAGGCGCTTGAGGCGGTCCCGCTGCCAGGCTTGGCAGACGACGGCTGCGTTCAGTGAAAACCCGTCGTGATCGGCGGTCAGAATTTTGGTGGGTGTAGCTGACCTGACGAATGCGGGATCATGCGGGGCCAGAGTGCGACGATCGGAATGAGGGCCTGTCGCGATACGATAACGTGCTGACGAGGTGTCTGAGCTGCTGTTGAAGGTGGGTTGAACGGGCGCCTCCCGGGCGCAAAGCCCGGGAGGTGTTGGTTATTTTGGGTTGATGGTGTTCGATATTTTTTCAGCTAAAACATGGACCTATGGTGAAAAAGGGTCGTGTAGTAGTGTGCCACTCGACGTTGAGTTCTCGTTGGTTTCGAGTATAGTATAAGCTCTTTAGCGCGATCTTCAGAGGCACCAACAGTGATTCAATGTCGATGACATACGGTCGATCTAAAGGGTTGGGGGGTGATTTTTTTGCCATCGTTATTGCGATGTGCTCCCTTGCCGTGCCAGCGCTGGCGGCAGTTATGGAGGCGCTGCCAGACGCGCAAGCGTTAGAAAAGCAACTGTTGGCCGATCAGCAGCGCAATACGGTTTTAGTGTCTTGGGCTGTGGCTGTTAGGAAGCGTGCAGATCAAGCGGTTTTGGATGCCGAACAGGCTGAGGAGCGCGCGGCCCAAGCGCTGTGGGAATTTGAAGATAAAACCAAAATAATACTTAAAGAAACTCAGGCCAAGGCTCGTGCGCTCGAGGCCGGTGCTGACGAGGCCCAGATAAGCTTGCGTGATTCTCTTAGATTGCTGACGCCAGTAACCCAGGGACGAGATCAAATGCAACTGTCTGCTTTGATCATGCTCGTCATTATCTGTATTGCCTTTGTGGTGATGGCATTGGTGTTCTATCGCATCGGTCGTCGTGCTGGATTACAGGTGCCCAACGCGACAACGGTGGGTGTCGATGGTGTGGCCGCAGTAGAACCCCAGCGAGTGGACTCCGACATCGATTCGGTTATCGCAGAATATTTGCTAGACGGCACCGATGACAAAGGTATCCGCTATAAGCTTCGGGTACCTGACCGGCAACTGCGTACCGAGGCGGGGATTGTCATCGGTCGAAACCCGCAAGGCTCGCCCTACATTATCAATTATGCCGATGTATCCCGCAGACATGCCCGTATGCGCATGATGCAGGACCGTATCTTTATTGAAGACCTTGGCTCAACGAATGGTACCCGTGTCAATGGCCAGTCCATTGATAATAAGGGGCCGACTTCAGTGATGGTTGGTGATCTAATCACCATTGGGTCCGTCGTATTGACGTTGCAGGTTGCTGGTGCTTAATCACACCCAGCTGGGGTTGTTGCAGCTGTCCATTTATCGGTAGAATCCCGTGGGGTTGGTGACACACGCATGCCAATATCCGCACAATAGAGAGCACAATAAAGGGTAGCCCAAAATAAGGTTGCTGTGAATGATGGTTGGCCAGACAGGAAAACATTATGTCAGTTGTTGAGCAGGACAATGTCGAGGCCGTTAAGGCTGGAGCGCTGGAAGGGGTCGTGGTGCGGTTTGCTGGGGACTCTGGTGATGGCATGCAGTTGACGGGCAATAATTTCACGGAAGCCACCGCCATCTATGGCAATGACTTGGCGACTTTCCCCGATTTTCCGGCCGAGATCCGAGCGCCTGCAGGGGCAACTTTCGGTGTTTCCGCCTTTCAAATTTCTTTTGGTTCGGGTGATGTCACCACCCCTGGCGATGCTGTTGATGTATTAGTTGCCATGAACCCCGCCGCCTTGATTACTAACGTCAAGGACTTGGTGGAGGGCGGGGTGATTATCGCCGACGCCGATGCCTTCACTGATAAGAATTTGGCTCGGGCGGGTTATAAGGTCAATCCGCTTGAAGACGGTTCTCTGGACAATTATCGGTTGATCGCGATTGATATCAGCAAGCGTGTACTCGATACAGTGAAACCCTTTGGTCTGTCGCACAAATTCGGGCTACGTTGTAAAAACATGTGGACCCTCGGGCTAACAATGTGGCTGTTTGATCGCAGTCGCGATGCGGCGATCGACGGATTAAAGAAAAAGTTTGCCAAATTACCGGATATTGCTGATGCCAATGTCGCCGCGATTAACGCCGGACATGCGTTTGGCGAGACGGCGGAGTTACCATCAGGTGTGGAAATCTACAAAGTGCCGAAAGCCAACGTTGAGCCCGGCCTGTACCGCAATACGACCGGTTCAGAGGCCCTGGCCTATGGTTTGATTGCCGGTGGCCAGCTCGCGGAACTGCCCATTGTGTTTGCGTCGTACCCCATTACGCCAGCGTCAAGCCTGCTGCACACTTTATCAAGTCAAAAGCACTTCGACGTATTGACCTTTCAGGCTGAGGATGAGATCGCTGCGGTATGTGCAGCGATCGGTGCTTCCTTCGCAGGCTCTCTGGGTATCACATCAAGCTCTGGCCCGGGTATAGCGTTGAAGGCCGAGGCGATTTCACTGGCCTGCGCGACGGAGTTGCCCTTGGTTATTGTCAATACGCAACGCGGTGGTCCTTCTACGGGCCTTCCGACCAAGACCGAGCAATCAGATCTGTTGCAGGCACTCTACGGGCGTCATGCAGATACACCGCTGCCGGTCATTGCCTCGGCAACCTCGTCAGACTGTTTTGATGTGGCCATTGAAGGGGTCAGGTTGGCAACTAAATATCGAACGCCGGTGATCATCCTCAGCGACGGCTATCTGGCGAATGCCTCAGAACCTTGGAAAATCCCGAACTTTGATGACTATGAGCCGTTTCCGGTTGTCGCGCCCACTGAAACTAAGGGGTTCTCACCCTCCAACCGTGACCCAGATACTCTCGCGCGCATTTGGGCGAAGCCCGGAACACCAGGGCTAGAGCATCGTATCGGTGGTATTGAGAGAGACTCGGTGACGGGTGATATCTCTTACGCACCAGAGAATCACCAAAAGATGACCTTGTTGCGCAAGGCCAGAATTGACGGCATTGCTAAAGACATCCCCTTGCAAGCCGTTGACCAGGGCAATACCACCGGTCAGTTAGCCGTTGTCGGTTGGGGTTCAACCTATGGTGTTATCCATCAGGCGGTGAAAAGAGCTCGCCTAGAGAGCTTGGATGTGTCACATATCCATATCCGCTACATGTGGCCGCTACCACAGAACCTGGGCGAGTTACTGAAGGGCTTTGATGGTGTGTTAATCCCAGAAATGAATACCGGACAATTGGTAAACGTACTGCGCGCCGAGTATTTGGTTGATGCCAAAGGATTCAATAAAGTCTCGGGTCAGCCCTTCAAGATTCGCGAAATTGAAGCTGCCATTAAAGATCAACTGGAGAGCCAGTCATGAATGCACCATTGACATTAAAAGACTACGAGACAGATCAAGAAGTTAGATGGTGCCCGGGCTGTGGCGATTACGCAATTCTCAAGACGCTGCATAAATTTATGCCAACGCTAGGAATACCGAAAGAAAAAAGTGTGTTTGTCTCGGGCATCGGTTGCTCTTCGCGTTTTCCGTACTACATGAACACCTACGGCTTTCATACGATTCACGGTCGCGCGCCTTCCGTGGCGACAGGTATTAAGCTGGCAAATCCAGAGCTGGATGTGTGGATGGTGACAGGTGATGGTGATGGCCTGAGCATCGGTGGCAATCATATGATGCATGTGTTGCGCCGTAATGTAGACCTGCAAATATTGCTGTTTAACAATGAAATTTATGGTCTGACTAAGGGACAGTATTCGCCGACGTCTAAGGTCGGTACACGTTCGCCATCAACGCCCGATGGTTCTGTTGATCGTCCTCTTGACCCCTGTAGTTTTGCGTTAGGGGCTGGTGCACGATTTGTTGCGCGCTCTATT
>JBLHRT010000102.1:0-9097 GCA_047626255.1 Candidatus Azotimanducaceae bacterium | reverse complement strand
CCAGAAACTCGCCGAGTGAATCCCAGCGCAGGTGGCCTTCTTTTTCGAACTGCTGCACGTGCTTGGGTGCTGAACCGCCGGCGCCTGTTTCAAACAGACCGCCGCCATTGATCAGAGGCACAATTGATAGCATCTTGGCACTGGTGCCCAGCTCCAGAATAGGGAACAGGTCTGTCAGGTAATCACGTAAGACATTGCCCGTCACCGAGATCGTGTTGTCACCGGCGCGCATTCGCTCAAGACTAAAACGTGCTGCGTCCGCTGGCGGCAGCGTCCGGTAGTCGATACCTGTCAGGTCATGCTCAGGTAAGTAAGCGTTTACTTTCTCGATAATCTGGACATCATGTGCACGGTTAGCATCTAACCAGAGCACCATGGGCCAGCCTGTCAGACGGGCACGGTTTACCGCGAGCTTAACCCAGTCACGAATAGGGCCATCTTTAACGCGGCATAAACGCCAGATATCGTCGGTGGCAACAGCATGTTCAATGAGTACGGTGCCATCATCGCTGACAACCTGAATGCGGCCGGTGCCGGGCGCTTCGAACGTCGTATCGTGAGAGCCGTATTCTTCAGCTTTTTGCGCCATCAGGCCAACATTCGGTACCGAGCCCATGGTCGTGGGGTCGAAGGCGCCGTGCTGACGACAGTGCTCGATAGTTTCCTGGAACACGCCGGCATAACAGCGATCGGGAATGACGGCTTTCATATCATGCAAGCTACCATCGGGTGCCCACATTTTGCCTGACTCGCGAATGGCGGCGGGCATAGAGGCGTCGACAATAATATCGCTGGGCACGTGCAAGTTCGAAATACCGCGGTCGGAATCAACCATCGCCATATCGGGGCCCTCGGCCAAGCATGCATCGAGGTCAGCTTTGATAGCGGCGCTCTGGTCATCCGGCAGACTCTTAATCTTGTCGTACGCATCGCCAATACCGTTATTGGCGTCGAACCCCAGTTGCTCTAATACGGCCGCATGTTTCTTGATGGCTGTCGCGTAGTAAGTGTTCACCGCATGACCAAACATGATGGGGTCAGAAATCTTCATCATGGTGGCTTTCAGGTGCAGTGACCACAGTACGCCCTTGGCGCTAGCGTCTTCAATTTCAGCCGCATAAAAATCGCACAGGGCTTGTTTGCTCATAGTGGCGGCGTCCACGACTTCACCCACTTGAACTTTGATGTTTTTGGCCAGCACCTCAGAGCCCTTGGCATCGACAAACGCGATAGTCAGGCTGTCATCTTTGGCCATGGTCACAGACTTTTCTGTACCATAGAAATCACCCTGACTCATATGAGCAACGTGTGATTTGGATTCCTTTGACCAGGCACCCATGGAATGCGGGTGTTTCTGGGCATACTCTTTGACGGCCTTGGCGGCCCGGCGATCAGAATTACCTTCGCGCAACACGGGGTTTACCGCGCTGCCTTTAACTCTGTCGTATCGGCCCTTGATGGCACGTTCGGCATCATCTTTCGGCTCGTCTGGATAGTTAGGCAGATCATAGCCCTTACCCTGCAGCTCCGTGATGGCGGCATGCAACTGCGGTGTTGAGGCGGAAATATTTGGCAGCTTGATGATGTTAGCGCCGGGGCTTTGCGTTAACTGGCCCAATTCGGCGAGATAGTCTGGGATTTTTTGTTCGGCGGACAGGTTTTCTGGAAAAGTCGCAATGATGCGACCAGCGAGGGAGATATCACGCATCTCAACCTCAACACCCGCCGTGTCAGTGAACGCTTTGATGATCGGCAGCAGAGAGTAGGTGGCCAATCGTGGCGCTTCGTCAGTTTCGGTATAAATAATCTTCGGTGTATCAGTCATAGGCTAGTCTCATCGCTTTTTAAGTATCTTTTGGATACGGTCATCACCAAACAAACAGGCCGCCAGGGTAACGGTGGCGGCGGTCAGTATACGCTAAAGTGCCAAGCTTTTCATTCTCAGCAGTCGATGGTGACACGGGAAAGTGGCATTCACGGCGGTGCTTATACGCAGGTAATCGTGGTATCGATTAAGTCATTCGGCTAGAAGGAGCTCATGCCTGTTGCCTCTTGTACACGATACAGCCAATAACGCAGACGCGATGGGTCAGCATAGTGTGGGTAGGCAACGCTATATCGGCGATCGGTTGTATTCTGCCAGTAGTCATCAAACAGCTGTTTCGCGGCGGCCAGTGGCTGGCTATGTGAAGGCGCCTGTAGCAACACATCAGTCTCGAGATTCAAGTCGTTGAGATTGCGTCGTGTGAAGTTCGCGGAGCCCAACAACAAGCTTCCATGACCGTCATGGAAACGCGCCAGGAGCATCTTCGTGTGGCATTGTTCACCATGCGTGTCACACCAACGAATGGCAACGCCGGCCTGATGCAGTTCTTGTGCCACGGGACGGTTGGGGATACCATTTTTGCTGAAGCCGAAGGCATCCTTATTGGGATCGAGTAATAGGCGTACGTTGACGCCACGCTGCTGGGCTGCCTTGATCGCGTTGACAATCTCCCGGTCAGCCAAATAGAACATCATGATATCCACGGCATCGACGGCCTGGGCCGTATTGATCAGGGTCAGTGCTGCGTCTTTGATGCGTCGTTCGGTGACGAGCTGCAGTTGATAGGTGTCAGGCTCATTGGGCCGGTCGGGTATGGCCTTAACCGGAGCCGGAGCGGTTGATAAACCCAATACCGCTAATTCGCTGTGATACAGGTCCATCACCGTGTCACCGTCAAAACGCAGAGCAACGTTGCTGTGCGCACTGCTACCGTCATGGGCATTGCCAGAGGTCACGAGTCCCACCCACTGATCATTCTGGTCCGTGATCAAAACTTTGCGGTGATTGGCCTTGAAGTTGAGTAGGCGTAACCAACTGCGCAGTGACACGCGACCCGCGCCAAACGGGTTGGGTAGGGTCTGCGCTCGGGTGTTACCCAAGGGCTTGATCAATAATCGCCAGATCCATGAGTAGGCCGAGTTGCTGTCCGGCAGCCGGTTCAAGTCGGTGATGTGAACTGTGATGCTGTGCTGGCGCAAGCGTTGTAAATAAGGCGATGGCAGACCGCCATAGACAGTGTTGATGGGGTCGGTAATGATAATAATGCTGATGTCGGGGAATCGATTTTTCTGGTGAATCAAACGTGTGGTGAGCTCTGCCGCCAGAGCACGCGTGGTTTCAGGTTGCTTGCCCTGGAAATTGTTGAACAAAAACATATCGAGCAGCACCAGATGGCGCGCCTGATCAATGAGGTGAAAGACCTCGTCAAAGATGCGCTGGCTGACGTGGCGGCAGCCAGTAGGATCGACCCAAGTATCATCGTGCAGAAACTCGACGTGACTCGCCGCGTGGGGTTTTCCCGCATAAGCGAAGCCAGGAGCTAATGTAGGGGTGCTGCGCAGAGAAAGCATAGGTGACGATACGTTTGGGTATCCGGCCACTGTATCCGCATGGCGAAGGCTCGACTTGACGTCTGTCAGTTAGCGATCGTTTGTGTCGTGTTTTTGAGCATCACCTGGGCTGACCCGGGGCTAAGCCGATAGACTAGCCAGCGTTGTGATAGCCGAGGATCTGCTCTCTCGCCGCTGCATTGTCGAGTATCTGTAGGCGCGCTTGCCGGTCGGCACTGCCCCAGGCACCGATTTCGTCAAGGCTACGCAGACAACCCACGCAGATATCGTCTGCCCCTAGGGTACAGACCTTGCTGCAGGGAGATTCGGTGTCTCGGGTGTCGGATGATTGCGATGGGGTCACGGGGCGCAGATATGCTGAAAAAACCGAGTCTAACACGGCTTTAAGAAGTTGTCAGTGGCATTGCCCGTGGGGCTGGACGCTGGCGAAGAAAAGCGACACCATAGGCCATCCTTGTCAGCTGAGCTTTTGTGGAAAGCTCTTATGGAAAGTTCTTATGGAAAGCCCTTATGGATAGTTTTGATTATATCATCGTCGGTGCTGGAACCGCCGGTTGCGTGCTGGCTAATCGTCTGTCTAAAGACCCCGACAACCGTGTTTTGCTCGTTGAGGCGGGGGGCAAGGACGATTATTTCTGGATCGATATCCCGGTCGGTTACCTATACACCATTAACAACCCGCGTACTGACTGGTGTTATTCCACGGTAGCTGAGCCGGGCTTGAACGGCCGCAGCATTGGTTATGCTCGCGGCAAAGTGCTGGGTGGTTGCTCATCTATCAATGCCATGATCTATATGCGCGGCCAGCGCAGTGACTATGATCACTGGGAGCAACTCGGCAATCGCGGCTGGTCGTGGGATGACGTGCTGCCCGTGTTTAAGCAATCTGAAGACTATCAGCATGGCAACGATGCCTTTCATGGGGCGGGCGGTGAGTTGCGCGTCGAAGAGCGTCGCGTTAACTGGGAAATTCTCGATGCCTGGCGAGACGCGGCGGCTGAGGTGGGCATTCCCAAGATTGACGAGTTCAATCGGGGTGATAATTCGGGTAATGCTTATTTCCAGATGAACCAGAAGCGTGGCACGCGCTGGAGTGCTACCCGGGGATTTTTGCGGCCAGTACTCGATCGACCTAATTTAACGGTGATGACCGATGCTCAGGTCCTGGGTATCGAATTCGACCGCACGGGGTCTGTTCCCCGAGCGACGGGCATTCGCGTGTTGTCAAAGCGCCAGGGCCTGCAAACCATCAGCGCGAGTCGCGAGGTCGTACTTGCCGCAGGCGCGATAGGCTCACCGCAACTTCTGCAAGTCTCGGGTATCGGTCCTGCGGCATTGCTGCAAGAGCACGATATTGATGTGGTGAGCGATCTGCCTGGCGTCGGTGAAAACCTTCACGACCACCTGCAGGTACGTATCATTTATAAGGTGAGCAATACGCGTACGCTGAATCAGCGCATGAACTCACTGATCGGCAAGGCCTTAATGGGTTTGGAGTATCTACTCTTTAAGACCGGCCCACTGACCATGCCGCCGTCGCAGCTGGGGGCGTTTGCGCGCAGCGATGAATCGCAGACCTCATCGAATATCGAGTGGCACGTGCAACCTTTGTCGTTAGACAAATTTGGCGAGCCGTTGCACACATTCGATGCCATCACGCCGAGCGTCTGTAACTTGCGCCCCACCAGCCGCGGCCACGTGCGTATTACCAGCCCAGACGCAATGGTGTATCCGACCATCACGCTGAATTATCTGTCGACAGAAGAAGACAGGCAAGTCGCCGTCGACGGCATCCGTTTTACCCGCAAGATCATGCAAGCCGATGCGTTGAAACGGTTTGATCCCCAAGAGTATTTGCCCGGCCCGCAGGTACAATCCCCCGAGGAGCTATTGCAGGCAGCAGGTGATCTGGGGGCAACGATTTTCCATCCCGTGGGCACCTGCAAGATGGGCAGTGATGCCATGGCGGTGGTGAACGATCGCCTGCAGGTTCATGGGGTTGATGGCTTGCGCGTCATTGATGCGTCAATCATGCCGCGCATTACGTCGGGCAATACCAATGCGCCGACGGTGATGATTGCTGAAAAGGGCGCGAGCTTTATACTTGAGAACCTCATGCCTGAGAAGGGCTGAATTGTCCCCTTTTTCGATAGGTCCTGTTGATGCGCCTATCGAGATAGAGAACGCTCGCCGGCATTGTTAGGTTCCCGCTAGTGGTTCCTTTACTATCGGCCGTTTGATGGTGGAAAGCCGATGATGAGTCAGTATCAGGCGCTACATGCGCACTTTGAAAAAATTAATGATCTACGCCACTTGCAGGCGATTTGCGGTTGGGATGAGGCTGCGATGATGCCTGCCGGCGGAGGAGCCGCCCGAGCTGGCGCCATGTCGACATTGGGTCTGGTTATTCACGACCTGCTGACCGATGCGATTCTACCCGGTCAGATTGATGCTGCGGGTGACGAGTCACTCGATCAGTGGCAGCTGGCGAACCTTCGCGAGATATCACGTGCAGTCACCGCGGCCACCGCGGTACCCGCAGACGTTGTCCGACGTCTGGGGCTTGCGACCTCACGCAGTGAGCAAGCCTGGCGAGTTCATCGCGCCAATAATGACTGGCAAGCTATGCGTCCACTGCTCGAAGACGTGGTGGCGCTCAGCGCAGAGCGGGCGGTCATTCTCGGTGAAGCCATGGGCTGCAGTCCATATGATGCGCTGCTCGATGAATATGAGCCGGGTGTGACTTCGGCCACGGTCGATCGAGTGTTTGCCGACCTAAAAGCATTTCTGCCGGATTTTGCCGCTTCGGTCATCCAACAACAGACGAGTCAGCCTGTGCTGCCGTTGCAGGGTGACTTTTCTGTCGACAAGCAAAAAGCACTGGGTGTGGAGGTCATGACAGCGCTGGGGTTTGACTTTGACCACGGTCGTTTAGACATCAGTCATCATCCGTTTTGCGGCGGCGTGCCAGATGACGTGCGTATAACCACACGTTACAACACCGGTAACTTTGTTGAGTCGTTGATGGGTGTGATCCATGAGACGGGTCATGCGATGTATGAACAGGGCTTGCCAGTGGACTGGCGCAAGCAGCCAGTGGGTAGCGCATTGTCATCTGGCACCCATGAAAGCCAGTCATTACTTATGGAAATGCAGGCAGGCCGGACCCGTGAGTTTCTCGAGTTTCTAGCACCCAGGGCGCAACGCATCTTCCTGGGTAGTAGCTCTAACGACCCCGCATGGAGTGTTGATAATCTGCACCGTCTTTACACGCGTGTTGAGCGCAGTTTTATTCGGGTGGATGCCGATGAAGTGACCTATCCGTTGCATGTGATTTTGCGCTACGAGCTGGAGCAAGACCTGATCAGTGGCAAGTTAGCTGTGAAGGACCTGCCTGACGCGTGGAATGCCGGTATGCAGACCTACCTTGGCTTGTCGACAGCGGCAAATTTCGAAGATGGCTGTCTGCAGGATGTGCACTGGCCGGCCGGTCTGTTTGGTTACTTCCCGACTTACACCCTTGGTGCTATGACCGCGGCACAATTATTTGCGGCAGCCACACGCCACGTGGCCGGTTTGCATGAGCATATTGCCCAAGGCGATTTTGCCCCCTTGTTAACCTGGTTGCGTGAGCATGTGCACAGCAAGGGCAAGTTGTTGTCCTTTGATGAGTTGATGCAGCAGGCGACGGGCAGTCCGCTGGACGCGAGCTTCTTCAAATCTCACCTGAGGACGCGCTATTTGCGCTAGGGTCAGGATTTCTATTTACGCGGCTCGCCCTGTGGTTTGCCAGGGCCAGGTGTGCTGCATTCTCATACCGCTCAAGCCTGCTCCCACCCAACTGCCTTGCACCAGATAGTGATAGCTAACAAAGGCAGTGAGGCTGGTAAACCCGGCGATCATTAAGAATTTAAGGCCGCCATCTATCGGCAGCGGTAACAATACCCAGGCGCCGAGGCTGATCAGTGGCATATGCACCAGATAAACCCAGTAGGAAGCATTCGACACATATAGGCTCCATGGGGAAGGCTGGTCGAAGAAGCGCAGGAAAAGACCCATGAATAGGTAGATCAACGACCAGGTGAGCAGGGCGTTACTGACCACTGCCAGGCCATGAATAGGCAGTGTTACCTCCGAGGCGTGAAACTCTGCCGTCGTGGCATAAACCGCCAAGGGAAACAGGGCCGCCGACAGGCCAGCAGACCAGCGCAGGCTCTGGTTGAAAGTCTGCAGAATGGCGCGATGGTGATGAAAGATATAGCCGAAGACAAAAAATGATCCGTAGTACAGCAGTGACGGCGGGTGCGGCGTGATAAACACGAACCCTTCGAAGAGCAGTCCGCCGCGGAAATACCAAAGTGTCAGTATGGTGTAGCCGCTGACAACCAGATACAGCCATGGCGAACATACCAGACGCGAAAAGGTGGGGCTTTGAGAAAAGCGTGATGCCGAGAACCGCTGGCACAGTGGAATCAATAGATAGAAAAACAGCAGGTAATACAAAAACCAGAGGTGTCCTAGCGACACTTCGTCGGTGGGCAGACCCGCGGCGCTGAGTTCGGCAGTGAAGATGTCGACTTGCTCGGCGTTCGGCAGAAATTGATGGGTGCCGAACCGGGCACTGAAGATAAATGCGATGGAGAACAGCAAGGTCAGCGGCAGAATGGTAAGACAACTGACGAGCAGGGGCCCAAGGATACGTTTGCCGCGATTAACAAAAGTGCCTTGCAAGCCACGTTTAGCCAGCAGTAATGATGTAAAAAACCCCGCCAGCACCATAAATAGGGGCATGCGAAAGCTGTGGATAAAGTGCACCAGCAGGTCAAAAATATAATGGGTCGACGGATCTGTCGGAATGGGTAGGCCACCTGGTGCCTCGGTGACGTACCACTGGCTGCCATGTAACACGATGCCAAGCATCATCATGCTGCCGCGCAGGGCGTCTAGGCTGTAGTAGCGTCGGTTATCATCCATGCGTGAGGCCTTTAAAGGTTGTCGACAGTCAGGGTGTTAGCGCGTTGTCGACAACAATTATCATCTTGTCGCCCTCGCCGTATCCTTTCAAGGTTTGTTGCGCGATGTCGGACGTATTGCGTACACTGGCCGATAACAAACATAAAAAGAAGGAAGTGTTATGCCAGAACATACGGGTCAGTGCCTTTGCGGCGACGTTAAATATGCCATTAGTGCCGACCCAGCGATGTCGGTGGTGTGTCATTGCAAGAGCTGCCAGCGCCAGGCCGGTTCGGCATTCTCTACCATCTGGGCGGTGCCGAAAGCGGCGGTGACTTTTTCGGGAACATCCGCAAAGTGTTATGAAGATAAAACTCCCGAAAGTGGTGGTGTGGTGCAACGCTATTTTTGTGGCGAATGCGGTTCTCCGATATACAGCGGCCTTAGCGCGCAACCTGACATGATATATATCAAAACGGGGACCCTGGACAACGCCGATGACTTCGTCCCGGCGCTGCATCTGTGGGCCGATAGCAAGCAGCCATGGGTTGATATTCCCGCCGACATTCCGACTCTGGCGAAACAGTCCTGAACCCGGGGAAAACAGTCCTGAACCCTGGCAAAACAGTCCTGATGTGAATCACAACCCGGGGCGTGAGGCCCCGCTTGTCAAAAGGTAGCATTCTATGTCTGAAGCAAAGCAGGTGGATAAAGCCAGTCAATTTACACCCGATCAAGTTCGCGCGCG
>JBLHRT010000101.1:0-9170 GCA_047626255.1 Candidatus Azotimanducaceae bacterium | reverse complement strand
CCATAGAGCCTGACATCATCGATCTCCTCACACTTCATTCGCAACCCATAGGCATCGACCTTAGCAGTCCGCATCAGCCAGCGATAGCCACATGGGCCATACAATTCTGCTGAGAAAAAAACGCACCCTTGTAACTGACGATACTTGCTTCACTGATCACATAACTCAACAACTACATAGGCGACGTTCGGCGTTACCTAAGAGCCGTGACAATCGTCGACCGTAGATCTGGATCATTTCACAATGCTAGGTTTTGTGAACCCAGTGTACACTCGTCCATTCATCTATCGACACACAGGGCCTCCGTGAGTAAACTGAAGGGTCTATCGGGACAGTTGGCTCGGTAGCCCCACACCAGATGGTATCGCAAACACTTTGGGATAACAGCACTATGGCAGCAAACCCTTTACAACTGAGCGGGCTTGCACGACGACTGGTCGAGGACAATCTCCTAGACGATGCCACGGCACGCACAGCATCCCAGGAAGCCCTGAAGACTCGAGTGCCGTTTGTTACACATTTAGTTCAGAACAAACTCGTATCTGCCAAAGATATTGCTAATTCCGCCTCCGAGGAATTCGGCACCCCCCTGTTTGACCTGTCAGCTCTTGATCCGGAATCAATCCCACGCGCTCACGTTGATGAGAAACTGATTCGCTCCAATCATGCGATTCCTATCTTTCATCGTGGCAATCGATTGTTTGTTGCGGTCTCTGACCCGACCAATCGTAAAGGTCTCGATGAAATCAAGTTCAACACGGGCATCGCTACAGAGGAAATTCTGGTTGATGAGACCCAACTATCGGCTTTTATTAGTGCCTTCTTGGAATCCCAAGAGAGTAATGGTCTCGGCGATCTCGGCGATGATGATGTCGACCTGGATATGGAGTCCGTTGATGAAGGCGGTGGTGGCAAGGAAGAGGAAGACCCAGGCACCGCTGTCGACGACACGCCTGTCGTGCGTTTTATCAATAAAATGCTGATGGATGCCATCCGCGGTGGCTCTTCAGATCTACATTTTGAACCTTTTGAGAAGGCTTACCGGGTACGCTTCAGAACAGACGGCGTGCTGCATGAAGTGGCGCGCCCACCGGTAAACCTGTCACCGCGAATCTCGGCACGTCTTAAAGTCATGTCGCAAATGGATATTTCAGAGCGTCGCGTGCCTCAGGACGGTCGTATCAAACTCAAAATCTCCAAGACCAAGGCTATCGATTTCCGAGTCAATACGCTGCCGGTACTATTTGGTGAGAAGCTTTGTTTGCGAATTCTTGACCCAAGCAGCGCCAAAATGGGTATCGACGCTCTCGGCTATGAAGACGATCAGAAAAAATTGTACATGGAGGCGCTGCAGAAGCCCCAAGGCATGTTTTTGGTGACAGGCCCTACGGGTAGTGGCAAGACCGTTTCCTTGTACACGGGAATTAATATTCTCAATACACCCGAGTTGAATATTTCTACCGCTGAGGACCCCGTCGAGATTAACCTTGAGGGCATCAACCAGTGCCCCGTTAACGCCAAGGTAGGCCTTGATTTCAGCGAGGCACTGCGTTCTTTCTTGCGGCAAGACCCAGACATCATCATGGTGGGCGAGATACGGGACTTGGAGACCGCAAACATTTCCATCAAAGCGGCACAAACGGGCCACATGGTCATGTCGACGTTGCATACCAACAGTGCGCCTGAAACCATCACGCGTCTGCGTAACATGGGGGTTCCGGCATTTAACTTGGCCACCTCCATCAATCTAATCGTTGCACAGCGCCTTGCAAGACGACTTTGCGCCTGTAAGAAGAAACTTGATATTCCAAAGCCTGCACTGCTCGAGAAAGGCTTCAGCGAAGCCGATATCGATGCAGGCATAGAGATTTACGGCCCCGTCGGCTGCGAAAAATGCTCCGGTGGCTATAAGGGCCGAGTGGGCATCTACGAGGTCGTTAAGATCACGCCGGCAATCTCTAAAATTATTATGGAAGACGGCAACTCAATTGAGATTGCGGCTGCGTGCCAAGAGCAGGGCTTCCCGAATATTTTTCAATCAGCGTTAGTGAAGGTAAAAAACGGGCTAACCAGCCTCGAAGAAGTTGACAGGGTCACTTCAGGCCACTAGCAAGATAAAGGATCAGTATGGCAGCGGCTAACTCGACGTTCGCGTGGGAAGGTAAAGATAAGTCCGGTCGCAAGACCAAGGGCGAGATCACAAGCACTAATGCCAATGTTGCCAAGGCAGAGTTGCGCAAAAAAGGCATTACTCCGAGCAAAGTTTCAAAGAAGGGTGGCGGACTGGCCGCTCTGCTGGGCGCCGGCCAAAAGGTCGGGCCTGCTGACATTGCACTGTTCACCCGCCAACTTGCCACCATGATGAAAGCTGGCGTGCCGCTCGTGCAGTCATTCGAAATTGTTGCTGATGGCATGGACAACCCCGCCATGCGCGATCTGATTTTAAAAATCAGGGACGACATTTCATCCGGCAACACGTTTGCTCATGCCATTGAACAGAACCCGGAACACTTCGATGAGCTGTTCTGCAGTTTGATCGCTGCAGGAGAACAATCAGGTGCGCTGGAAACCATGTTAGAGCGTCTGGCAACCTATAAAGAAAAATCGGAAGCCCTGAAAGCAAAAATCAAGAGCGCGATGAACTACCCCGTTGCGGTTCTTGCGGTGGCCTCCATCGTCTCGGGCATCTTGTTGATCAAGGTGGTTCCCCAGTTCGATGAGATTTTCAAGGGTTTTGGCGCTGAGTTACCCGAATTTACCCAGATGGTGGTTAATCTGTCACGCTGGATGACCGAGTGGTGGTTTATTATCGTCATGATTTTTGGCGCTATTGTCATCGCTTACAAACAGCTGATGAAGAATTCAAAAGCTGCTCGTGATGCCCAAGAGCGTTTATCATTGAAGATGCCTGTGGTCGGCGACCTGCTCAACAAGTCCGCTATTGCCCGTTTTGCTCGCACCTTGTCAACAACCTTCGCTGCCGGCGTACCGCTAGTCGACGCCCTCGAATCTGTTGCTGGCGCAGCCGGTAATGTTGTTTATTACGATGCTATTAAGAAGATCAAGAACGACGTATCCAGTGGCATTCAGCTCAATTACGCGATGAAGCAGAGCGACGTGTTTCCGAATATGGTCATCCAGATGGTCGCCATTGGTGAAGAGTCTGGCGCCCTAGACAGCATGCTTGATAAAGCCGCGACCTACTATGAGGAGATGGTCGACAACGCGGTCGATGGCCTGACTAGCCTTATGGAACCTATTATCATGTCTTTTCTGGGTGTCGTTATTGGCGGCCTGATTATTGCCATGTATCTACCTATCTTTAAGATGGGAGACGCCATCAGCGGCGGGGGCTAACGTTATAGACAGCCCGCGACACCTGACATACTGATGACTTATCTCGTATTGTTACAAACAGAATATCCCTGGCTGGCACTCAGCTATGGATTGATATTGGGGCTGCTAGTGGGCAGTTTCCTGAATGTGGTGATCCATCGCTTACCCATTATGATGCAACGCGAGTGGCAGGCTCAGGCGCGCGATATTCTGGAACAGCCATCCTCTCAGGAGACCACGCCGCCCTACAATCTCATCGTACCCGCCTCTCGCTGCCCTAACTGTGACCATAAAATCAAACCGTGGGAGAACATCCCCGTTCTAAGCTATCTATTCTTACGCGGTAAATGCGCGGGTTGTCACGCCCATATCAGCGCCCGCTATCCGCTGGTCGAGTTATTGACAGGCATTATGACCGCGGTCGTCATTTACATTTTCGGCCCGACACTTGCTGGATTGGGCGCCTGCGCCTTGACCTGGGCGCTTATCGCCATGTCGATGATCGACTATGACCATCAACTACTACCGGATGATATTACCCTGCCGCTTCTCTGGCTCGGCCTTGTGGCCAACACGTTTGGGGTCTTCACGACGCTTGAGTCGTCGCTATGGGGTGCTGTCGGCGGCTATCTGAGTCTGTGGACCATATTTCAGACTTTCAAATTGGTCACCGGCAAAGAAGGCATGGGCTATGGTGATTTCAAGCTACTTGCCCTACTTGGCGCCTGGATGGGCTGGCAGAGCCTGCTGCTTATCATCGTACTGTCGTCATTCGCCGGGGCAATTATTGGCGGCTGCTTGATTGTACTCGGGCGCGACAAAGACGTACCGATTCCTTTCGGACCCTATCTGGCGATTGCAGGCTGGATCGCCCTACTCTGGGGCGACGAGTTAACTCAGCAGTATCTGATATTTATGGGTATATAGATCATATGAGACGCTTTGTAGTCGGCCTAACGGGTGGAATTGGTAGCGGCAAGTCTGCCGTATCTGCTCGATTCGAGGCCCTAGGCATTACCATCGCCGATGCTGACATTGCCGCAAGACATGTTGTGGAACCTGGCACGATAGCGCTTACCGAGATCGTCGCGCATTTTGGGCCAGACATACTACAAACTGATGGTTATCTCAACCGAGCACGTCTGCGGGCCATCGTCTTCGAAGAACCGGGTCAGCGACGATGGCTTGAGTCGGTGACGGTTCCCGCCATTATGACGCGACTAAAGACGGTGCTTGCGCATAGCCGTTCTGCCTACGCGATATTGATGCTTTCCAGCGGTAGCGGCCAGCATCCACTCATTGACCGTCATCTCGTTGTCGATGCGGGCCCTGATACGCAACGCCGCCGGGTCATGGCGCGGGATAACAATACACAGGCACAGATCGACGCCATGATGGCCTCACAACCCAGTCGCGAGGCGCGACTAGCCTATGCACAAGACATTGTTACCAACGAGGGAAGTCTCACGGCGCTGGATGACCAGGTTTCTGCCTTGCACCAAAAATATACCCAATTGAGCAGCGCAATCTATGGCACGACTTAAAGTCAAATGCCCCACCTGCCAAAAGGCAGTGCTATGGGTAGAAGAGAATGTCAATCGACCTTTCTGTAGCGAACGTTGCCAGCTCATTGATCTGGGCGAGTGGGCCAGCGGTAAACATTTCATCCCTGCCGACCCCATTCACGATGATGTTACCGCCGCGGACTTAGATCTAGGCGAACTGCCTGGTCCAGACTGGTAATCACGACCTATACCTTAGTCATCACAGGATTGTGGCTACACCGATCTTAGCTGCGGTAGTCGGCATTGATCCGCACATACTCTTGTGACAAATCACTGGTCCAGACCGTCTCGCTGACGCTGCCTGCATGCAGGTCAATAGTGATCGTAATCTCCTCACAGGCCATGATAGCTGCACCCTGGATTTCCGTATAAGCCTCATGTTTCTGTCCGGCCTGCATCAAGCAAACATCGCCCAACCAAATATCCAGCTTATTGATATCAAGGGCCACGCCCGCCTTGCCTATCGCCATAACGATACGCCCCCAATTCGCGTCGCTCGCGTGAATGGCAGTTTTCATCAACGGAGAGTTGGCAATTGAGTAGGCGATCGACAAACAGTCGTCGACAGTGCTGCCATTATTCACCGCGACTGCGACAAATTTTGTCGCACCCTCGGCATCTCGAATGATGCCTTGCGCCAGTTCGAGAAAGACTGCATCAAGTACCACTTGAAACTGCCCAAGCATGCCGCTTTGCCTATCGTCGCCTACATCGATTTCGACGCCGGACTGACCCGTCGCTGTCAACATACTCGAATCGTTAGTCGAAGTGTCGCTATCGACAGTGATGCGATTGAACGATTTATTCACTGCAAGACCCAGACACTGCTGTAACGTCTGCGTTGAGGCGGCGACATCGGTCGCGACATAACTGAGCATGGTGGCCATATTGGGCTGGATCATACCCGCACCCTTAGTAATACCAGTGATCGTGACTATCTTCCCACCTAGGTCGAACTGTCGAGATGCAATCTTAGGCCGAGTGTCTGTGGTCATGATGCCACGTGCTGCAGCCATCCAGCTGTCTTCATCCAGCGACCCCAACGCATCACCGAGTGCCGCGACAATTCTTTCAGCCGGCAGGCGCTCGCCAATCACACCCGTCGAAAAAGGGAGTACCGCCTCGACCGGCATATCAGCAAGCTCGGCCAACGCGTGGCAGCAATGCATGGCATCCTTGATCCCCGCATCACCGACACCCGCATTGGCGTTACCGCTGTTAATCAGAAAATAACGCGGCGAACTATGCTGCAAATGCGCTTTACCCACCACCACCGGTGCGGCAGCGAAAACGCTTTGGGTAAACACGCCTGCCGTATGACTGCCGGGAGCAAATTCAATCAATACCAGATCATGACCGCTCGGTTTAACACCACAGGCAAGACTTGACAGACGTACGCCTGCTACGTTGTGGTACGAAGAATTATTACTTCCAACTGCCATGACCTTGCTATCTCGCGTGAATAGTTTCCAAAGACTAAAAGCCCTAAATGCAACGATCTACGAAAGCGTGCCGTGGCAGGACTTATATTTTTTACCCGAACCGCAGGGGCAGGACTCGTTACGACCGACCTTTTTCTCGCGACGGATAAACGGTGTCTGCGCCTCTTCTGGCGCAGCGATCGGCTCGTCACCACCCATAGCACTGCTACTTTCTTTTTGAAAGTTCAGCGTATTCTTGGCATCTTCCTCGCGGCGCTTTCGCTCTATCGACTGAACGTCTTCTGAGGGCTGGAATTCAACACGCGCCAGAAAACGAATAACCTCTAATTTGACGTTATGCAGTAACTCTTCGAATAACTCAAAGGCCTCTCGTTTGTATTCTTGCTTGGGTTGCTTTTGCGCATAGGCTCTCAAATGAATACCTTGGCGCAGATAATCCATTGATGCCAGATGCTCTTTCCAGAGCGTGTCGAGAATCTGCAACATGATTTGCTTCTCGAACAGACGAATATCCAACCCGATAGCCTCTTCCTTAACGCGATAACTCTCCCGAACAGCGTCGGTAATTTTCGCTCGCAGAGACTCCTCATGCAAATTATCATCTTCGTCCAACCACTGTTGCACAGGTAAACGTAGATTAAATTCAGTCTGCAAAGACTGTTCAAGACCGGTAACATCCCACTGTTCTGCCAGACTCTGGGGCGGTACAGAACCATCAACCACCTCGTTGATCACATCGTCCCAGAGCGCATTAATGGTTTCTGAGACGTCTTGCGCCTCCATTAATTCGTTTCTCTGAGAATAGATCATCTGACGCTGGTCGTTGGCGACGTCATCATACTCCAGCAATTGCTTGCGCATATCGAAGTTACGTCCCTCGACCTTGCGTTGGGCTTTCTCAATGGCATTGTTGACCATGCGATGCTCGATCGCTTCGCCCTTCTCCATGCCAATGGACTGCATCAGACCCTTAACCCGCGGCGGCGCGAAGATACGCATCAGGTTATCGTCCATCGACAGGTAAAAACGCGACATACCCGGATCACCCTGTCGACCCGAACGACCGCGCAACTGGTTATCGATACGCCGACTCTCGTGACGTTCTGAACCGATAACTTGCAACCCTCCCGCCTCAATCACCGCATCGTGACGCTTCTGCCACGCTACCCTGACGTCTGCAACCTGCTCTGGAGTAGGTTCCTTCAACTCAGCGACATCAGATTCCCAGTTACCACCGAGAATAATGTCCGTACCCCGACCCGCCATATTGGTCGCGATGGTGACGGTACCTGGACGGCCGGCTTGGGCAATAATTTCTGCTTCCTGGGCGTGAAACTTGGCATTAAGCACGCTGTGCTTGATCTTGCGTTTATCCAACAGACTGGACAACAATTCCGACGATTCAATCGACGCCGTACCGACCAACACCGGCGCCTTCGCTGCTGTTAGCTCTTCAATCTCATCGACGATAGCGTCAAACTTCTCTTCCATCGTCAGAAAAATCAGGTCATTCAAGTCACGGCGGGTCATCGGTTGGTTCGTCGGGATCACCACGACATCAAGACCATAAATTTGTCGAAATTCAAATGCCTCGGTATCTGCTGTACCT
Source organism: Candidatus Azotimanducaceae bacterium (assembly GCA_047626255.1). Lineage (GTDB taxonomy): Bacteria > Pseudomonadota > Gammaproteobacteria > Pseudomonadales > Azotimanducaceae > UBA4582. The sequence continues at coordinate 1,218 of JBLHRT010000101.1, read as the reverse complement.
GTCATGCCGGCTAATTTGTCATACAGACGGAAAAAGTTCTGGAAGGTGATAGACGCTAGGGTTTGACTTTCATTGGTGATGACGACATTTTCCTTCGCCTCAATCGCCTGATGAATACCACCGGACCAGCGCCGACCCGGCATGGAACGACCCGTATGCTCATCGACGATCACAATCTCGTTGCCCTGCACCATGTAATCAACATCTCGCTGAAAAAGGCTCTGAGCCTTCAACGCAGAGTGCACGTGGTGCAGCAGCGACAAATTGGTCGTGCCGTATAACGACTCGCCTTCCTTCAATAGGCCGCGTTGTGTCAGCAGCAGCTCAACTTTCAAATGACCCGCTTCTGTCAGCTCGACATCACGTTGCTTTTCGTCAACGTAAAAATCACCGGGCGGGTCAATTTCGTTGGCAATATCTTCCTCAGTTTTTTCCTGTTGCTCTAACTGCGGTACGATAGCTTTCATGGCCTTGTAGAGATCCGATGAGTTTTCTACGCCGCCGGAAATAATCAGTGGTGTTCTGGCTTCATCGATCAAGATCGAGTCCACCTCATCGACAATGGCGAAGTTCAGTACCTTCTGCACCTTCTCTTCAAGATTGAAGGCCATATTGTCGCGCAGATAATCAAAACCGAACTCATTGTTCGTGCCGTAGGTGATGTCAGATTCATAGGCATCACGTTTTTCAATCTGCGTCTGGCCAGCGTAGACAACCCCGACAGTCATTCCCAAAGCACTGTAAACAGCACCCATCCACTCCGCGCCCCACTTCGCAAGATAGTCATTGACCGTCACCAGGTGTACGCCATCGCCAGAGATAGCGTTCAGATACAACGGCAGCGTTGCCATCAAGGTTTTACCTTCACCGGTGCGCATCTCCGCGATGCGCCCCTCATGCAACGTCATGCCGCCAATCAACTGAACATCAAATATGCGCAACCCCAGCGCGCGCTTACCCGCCTCACGAACGGCCGCAAAGGCTTCGGGCAAAACCGCATCCAGACTTTCACCTTGCTCCAAGCGTGCTTTGTAAAGATGACGAAGATTCGCGATTTCATCATCACTGCGGGCCTCGAAGGTCGTCTCAAGATCATTGATCCGGGCCACAACCTTGCCCATGCGCTTTAATTCGCGATCATTTTTACTGCCAAATATCTTGTTGAATACCTGCATCACCATCGGTGCTGTCTCTACTGAAATTCATATAAAAAGGGGG
>JBLHRT010000100.1:0-9212 GCA_047626255.1 Candidatus Azotimanducaceae bacterium | reverse complement strand
GCCTCAAAAATGAAGGGGTAGTGGGAGAACTTAGCGACAATTATCTATCGTGCATGGGTGGAATCTATTCGAAGAACCGGGTGATGACCGAGCTCATCCCAAACATTGAAAAGGCCCTCGAACAAGAGCAGCCTGACGTTCTGCTCCTTGTGCCCTTGTGACCCGTCTGTCACCAGACCGTGTGTCTGATAGCAAGGTACTTCGAAGCCAAGGGACTGCCAACACTGATCCTCGGCAGCGCACTGGATATTCTTCAAGCCGGACGGCCGCCTCGGGCCCAGTTCGTGAACTATCCGTTAGGATTTGAGTCTGGACGATTCCAGGACAGGGACAATCAGTACGCAGTGGTCGCCAGCGCACTGCTGGGTTTTGATACCATCAAAGCGCCACAAATCGACACACTACCCTTCGAGTGGCAAGCGGGCTGGGAGATGCTTCATGCGCGAGAGCGCGGTAAAAGTGATCAACGTAGCGAGCGGGATACCACGCCGCAATACCAGACGCAGGAAGATCGCCTGGCAGCTGAACAACCCTAGTGGCACGCGTGGACTCTCGCTATTGCCCCGTTAGCGCCAACATTTCATCGCGCGTTGGGCCTCGCTGCGTTCGCGCCAGGGAGTTACGACTGCGTCCCCGCAGCATATACAGCATAACGATCATGCGCGTGCGCCGGTCCTGTAGAAAATCACCTGGCTTCTCTAGAAGATTGACCGTGCGCATAAAGCCGCGATTAACGCGCAAGTTATAGCGAGCAGCGGCCATCAATGCGTCGCCAAATGCCAGTCCAAATTTTTGTTTGAAGTTTTTCGGTTTCTGCAACAACCGTCCCTCGGCACTGGCCAGCGATCGGCGAATACCATTTTTATCTTCCGATAGACTCGCATCAAAAATGGGTCTGATCTGCTCTTCACTACGACGACTGAAAGCCAGTGCTCGAGCCACAGGATCTTGGATCTCAGTGAGGGTATCCGCAAGAATGTGGGCATGCAGAATTCCGGTGCTGCAACCCCGGCCATACAGAGGGTTGGTACGAATCGCTGCGTCACCCACAGCGAAAATATTTTGTGCGATGGGCTTATCATCAACCACATAATGTCGCCAAACGGCGCGAATATCGGCGATACCAAAAGATTCGGTAGTCGCATCCACCTGCCCAGGCGTCAGCCACGGAGTCAGGCCGGGAATGCTGCGACACACCGCATCGAACGTATCACTGTCCTTGATCGCCTCGTGCAATGCTTTCTCTACTTTATGTAGACAGACAATAATGGCAAAGCTCCCATTGTCACCCGGAAATACGCCGTATTTGATGTAACCAAGATCACCGCTGCTACGGTCTTGCGCCTGACGGGGTGGCTCGCTAAAACCTGGCCGGAATTTGTAATGGCGGGTGTAGTAAATAATCTCAGCGTTGTCATTTTCTTCAACGATCGCTGGGCCGACCGCCGCCAACCATCGCGGAAAGTGCGTGTTGCGGCCGCTGGCATCAACAATAATATCGGCCATAATCTCGCTACCAAAGGCATCAACACAGTCTCTACGCACCTTCAATCCCCGTACTGCCAGCCCCGTATCGGTCTGTTCGGTAATCAGCCCGTCAATGGAGATTTCATTCACAAAGGTGATATTTGCCAGCCCCGCGACGAAACGACGCATCACCGTTTCAATGGTGGCGCGACGACACATCAGCACAAATAATTTTTCGTCACCCGGTTCAGGCTGATAGTTTTTTTCAAGTTCAGCGGGCAGCATATCCTTGTATTCGACCCGGCGCGCACCAGCCGCATAAAAAGCATCTAACAGCTCTGGATAGTTATCTTGCAGCAAGTTGCACATCAAGCCCAAAAACGCGTGCGGGTGCCGAAACTGCGACGCGCCACGCCGCGGCCATTCGAAGAACGCCTTCTCAGCATCGCCTTCGGGTGGCGGCGGGTCACGTTCCAACAGCGTCACCGACAGGTTCTTGCGAGCCATGGCGAGGGCGGTACACATGCCGGCGATACCACTGCCGACGACAACAACTTTTTCCGAATTTTCCATGCTGATTAACTGCCTGCTATAGAGGTGAGAAAGCGCAATATTGCTTCATTAACAGCAGTAGGGGCTTCTTGTTGGGTCCAGTGACCGGCGCCAGGGATTCGTTCATTGATGCGCAGGTCAATGACATGCTCGGGCATTGACTTCAGGGCCTCGGCCGCCATCAAAAGAACGCCGTCCTGATCGCCAGCAACAAACATCGCCGGCTGAAAAACTTGAGTGGGCGAGTCTTTTGTTAGCGCCCAAGTAAGGTCATGGTTACGATAGTAATTCAACGGACCGCGAAAACCTGAACGTACAAACTCTGCCGTATAGAATTGCAGATCTGCTTGCGACAACCAGGCCGGTAGCGCTTCGGGGAGCGGCACACGACTGAACATATCGTCATCTGGCCCATTGGGCGTCATTTGAGTTAGGTCAGTTTCACCACTGGCCAGCACCAAGAACTTCTTCAGGCAGCCGTTAATGTCACCTTCAAATTCAGCTTCCGCGACACCCTCCTCAAAGAAGTACAACTGATAGAAGAACTGATCCTTAAATATCTGTCGCAGCATGGGCATGGGCTCCACAGGAGACCGCTGCGTGAAAGGTACTGACAAAGCCCCTACTGCGCTGATCTGATCTGGATAGTCTCGAGCACAAGCCCAGGCAGTAGGCGCGCCCCAATCATGACCGATAACAATGGCCGTTTGATGTCCCAGCGCCGGTATCAGTCCAATGATGTCGTTCACCACTTCAATCTGAGTATAGGCCGTGATCTCATGGGGTTTGTCACTACGACCATAACCGCGCATATCGGGCGCCACCACGTGATAACCGGCGGCAGCAAGGGGAGCCATCTGATGGCGCCATGAGTACCAGGACTCGGGAAAACCATGCAGCAATAAGATCAGGGGGCCCTCGCCCTGCTCTGCGATATTGAGACTGATGCCATTAGTGGGCACCCGGCGCTGAGCAATCTCGGTCATGTCAGAAGCCGCGTTCATCTGCGCGCTCCCGGCAATACTTTACCGCGCGTTGATGCTGAGTAACCGTCTGCCGCCGACCAGGCCACAGCGCCCCCTACCAGTACCGTATCCATGCCGATGGCATCCCGCACATAACGGCTGCCATCACCCGGTACATCCGGTGTGAAGTACTCGGCGCCACGATCAATGGTGGCAGAATCAAAGATGGCGATATCGGCAATATAACCTGGTTGCAAAAGACCGCGTTCGGCAATGCCCCAGATAGACGCGGTATCGCTGGTGATCTTCTTGATCGCCTGCTCCAAGCCCAGTAGCGCCTTATCACGGACAAAATGACCTAACAGATAACCTGTGTCGCCGTAGGTAGAGAACGACAAAATATGCGCACCACCATCGCTGGCACCAATATGCACACGCGGGTGATTCAGTAGTCGACCCACCTCAGCATCATCGTTATGCCCCATATTTTCAGACAGAAAATGCGCGTCTAGATTCTCCTCAATCGATATATCGATCATGGCGTCTACCGGCGTACAACCACGAATCTCTGCAATCTGCCCAAGCGTTTTACCGACCAGGAACTGGTTTGCGTCAGTGTTTACCTGACGTAGCTTGATCCGCGGCCAGAGCGCGCCCAAGGCACTGGCCTCAGCCACATAGACAGCCCGTTTCTCGGGATCTTGCAGACCAGCCATGATTTCATCAACCGTGCCAAATCGAATCAACCGATACCAGGCACGAAAGCGCATGAACAGCAGACTGGGTACCGCCAAACTAAAGCTCATATCGATGGGACGGGTTTGCACCTGCGGCCACACCCTCGCGCCAGCCGCGAACTGTGTATCAACCCGCGCCATGACGCGGTTAACCGCGTCGATGTTATCGCGATTGATAAACAGCGGTGAGAACGTAGTAGGGATCGCATACCTCAATGACAGGGCTGCCAGTTGATCTATCCGGGCAATGGTCAGGTCAGCGTCATAAAACTCCGGCACTATTTGTAGCATGCGACCGTAGTCACCCAACACGGCAGCCAAGGCATCAAGTTCAACCGTATCGGCATAGCGGCTGGGCACGGGTTGCAGGTTCTCGTCCATATCCACAAAGCTGGTAGATAAGCCAATAGCACCGGCGTCGAGACATCCTCGCAGCAGATCCTGCATCGCCTTGATTTCATCCGGCGTGGCGGTGCGCTGCATAGCGGCCTCGTCCATGACCCACAGTCGCAGTACGCTATGACCTACCAACGGCGCAACATTAATCGCCAAACCTCGCTCAATGCGCTTGATGTATTCATCAAACGTCACCCAGTTCCATTCAACGCCCTCTGCAAAGGCTTTATGGGGCATTTCCTCGATTTGGTTAAACATGCCAACAAGCTTCATGCGGTGCTTTTCTTGCAAGGGTGCCAGCGATAGTGAGCAGTTGCCGGGAACAATGGTGGTAACCCCATGGGCTAAGGCAGGCTTAGCATGACCATCCCAGAGCAATTGCGCATCGAAGTGTGTGTGCGGGTCAATAAACCCCGGCGCTACAATCTGGCCCTTGGCATCAATCGATTGCAGCGCGTCTTCGGTGATGCGACCAACGCGCACGATGCGGCTGTCGGTGATAGCGACATCAGCGACATAGGCTGGCAAGCCAGAGCCATCGATCACTAGGCCGTTACGAATGATGAGATCAAGCATGTGAGAATCCCTTGTGGTTACAAAAATCGATTCATGGATACTGCCAGGGCATCCCTGACTTTATGCCAGCCGTGGCCTTGTAGTTGTTCCGCATGACTGGCCTGGCACATATCAAGCAACGCCGCCGTCGCGATCTGGTCCAAGCAGACTTCAGAAAGACCGCCATTGGCGTGCTCCAGCGTCACCACCAACTCTGCGATGCCTTCATGTGCAGCGGCGACCCTGACGGCCTTGATAAATGCCTCACGCATGGCCGCGACGCTCAGTGACTCGCCGGCGGCTCAAGAAATATAACGTCGCTGGGAAGGATCGGATTACCTGCTCGGGGTGACCCTGCCGGCGCCGCAGCCCGGGCAAAAACATGCATATTCCAGCTTTGCAACAGAACGACATTGTCGTCCCCAGCATCACCCAGTTCGCGCTCGGCAATGCAGGTCCACGTATCGGCTTCCTGCGGAAACAGCGATCGACGCACAGCCGTGGGAATATGGTTAGTCATGCAGTGTTCTCCTGAGTCGTTTGAAGGGTTGGATTCATCTGGCTTAGCTGGTCGGCGAGAATTTCCTGGGTTTCTGCATCCAGCGGACCTTCCTTCATCCGTGCCATGAGCGCGTTTTGCCACAAACCCTTGAGATCGGCTTCTGCCGTCAATAGATGTTGTTGCAGCGCCTCGCGACTATTGTCGGTGGCAATCGCAAGCAGGTTCAATGCCACGCCATAGCGCATGCGCGCGTCCATCTCTGGCAGGCTCACGTAGCCCTGCACCCATTCTCGCGTCGTGGCGAACATCAATTGAGTGAGGGTAATTGTGAACGGGTCGAGGTCGATGGAATGACTGAGACTACCCATCTGCACGGCTTCTCGCAGTAGTCGCTTCCACAACAGATAAGGCGGGCCGAGAATCATATGGCGCACTTCAGGTTGGGCCTCAAGGGTAATCTCAGCCATAGCGCTGCGATAATAACGGGGGTCCCGCTTGAGGTTATCCGTCGTCAGCCGCACGGCTTCAAACATCACATCGATACTGCCCGCTGACAACTGACTCAGGGATAACTGAAAACTCTCAAAATCGGCATTCAGCAGCGCCACAAGAATCGCTTGCTTGGAGCCAAACAGGTTGTAAGGCGTAGCAAGACTGACCCCCGCCTGCTCGGCCAACGCGCGCATGGAGAACCCGGTATTGCCCGAGTCGTGCATTAAACGTCGAGCAGCCTCGAGAATGACAGCTCGGCGTTGTGACTTGTTCCGCTCGCGAAGGTTCATAGGGGTCGTTACCGTGCCTCTTTCGTAAGAACGAAATTTTAATGTGACTGAACCCAACTCACACATAATTAGAACGCGTTATAGCTAAACTATAAACGTGTTATAGCAAATTAGGCAAGCGTTTTGTGAGGGCGGCTAGACACTAGGCCGCAAGGTACCCAGGGGTCGGTCAGCCATCACAAAGGCATCGAGGTGATGATATTGCGGTGTTTAAGAATAGACACGCTGTGTATGAAAAAGCTAAATCAACCAACCCAATACGCTGGTCTGGCAAAATCCGGAATTGGGTTCATATAAAGGCAGTCATGCTAAACCCTGAGAAACCGGGTGCTGCGCAAGAGCACCGTTGACATCAGGTTGTTCATCAAGACAGATATTAAGCGTGTCATACAGGTCCCGGACAACTGCCTACGACAGGGCTAATCCATATTTCTTCGGCATGTCTCACTGCTGGCTCGGGCGGCGCATGAACACCGGCAACAAACGCTGAATACTCCTTGAATTTCCGGCGCGGGTGTATTCAAACGGCGTGTAACATCCAGCGCTTAAGCGCGTCCAATTAATCGGCGTGCAAAGAATAAGCGTGCAACATTATCGAGTTTTCAGCATCGCGTACCGAATGCTTGCAGTAAGGCAGACAGAAAGACCTATCAAATGATAGGCACAATGGCTTAGCGCGTCACTCGGGGCGCCAATGACGGCCTTAATTTAGGGAGTACTGATCGATGACAATATTGGGTTACGTTATTTTAATCTACCTGCTGCTGGGTTTGATATTTGCCATCGCATTTGCGGCGAAAGGCTGCAAAGTGCTGGATGACGGCGCTGACACCAGCGGCCTTGGGTTTCGGTTGATGATTGTGCCCGCGTCCCTTTTGCTTTGGCCACATCTGCTTCAGCGTTGGCTAGGCGCCCGCAGTGAAAAAGGCAGCAGCGATGCCAATGCCGGTTCAACAATCGAAGGTAAACAACATGATTAGGTCGCAACGCAGCATTCACCGTTTTGCCTGGTCACTGCTGGTCCCCTTGATGTGCCTCGCACTCTGGGCCGGCTTACAGAACCGCGAGTTTGAAATCACCATTGACACCGCACCCCACATAACGGCAGAGGCAGCATTGCCATGAGTCATCAATACGTACCCGTACAATGGAATCCAAAGAAGCGACTCTATGACCTAACACTCTGGGGTGGCATCGCATTATTCATCGCCACGTACATGGTCGTCAGCCTAGTGACCTTCGCCGGCCCCGACGCACTGTCACCGATGATACTGTTGATACGCGCATTCGCGACCTGTGCTTTCGTTATGCTCACCATGATCCTAAGTATTGGCCCGTTGTGCCGGCTAGATTCACGTTTTTTACCGCTGCTCTACAACCGCAGACACTTTGGTGTTTCTATGTTCATCGTGGCACTGGTGCACGGTATTTTGGCGATCCTGTGGTATCACGGATTTGGCGTTGTTAATCCGATAACTTCGTTGTTCTCTGCACCTGATGTCATTAACGGTTTTGCTGAAGTACCGTTTCAGCCATTTGGATTTGTGGCGCTCATGATCTTGCTGCTGATGGCGACCACCAGTCACGACTACTGGAACACAAACCTTGGCCCACAACTTTGGAAAGCACTGCACATGTTCGTTTACGCAGCCTACACACTGGTCGTGGTGCACCTTGCTGCAGGCGCGCTGCAGGAAAGCAACACCGGTATTCATCCGTTGTTTGTAGGCTTAAGCGTTGTACTTGTAGGCGGCTTACACCTAATCTCTGGCTTTAAAGAAGTCGGCAAAGACGCTAGTGGCTTGGCGAATTCAGACTGGCTGGATGTCGGTTGCTGGCAAGACATCGAAAATGATCGCGGTATGGTGGTCTGTCTCGAGCGTGGTGAACGAGTCGCCGTATTTCGCTATGACGAGACGCGCATTGCCGCCGTAGGCAACGCCTGTAAACACCAGCTTGGACCACTAGGTGAGGGCCGTGTGATAGACGGCTGCATTACCTGTCCATGGCATGGTTTTCAATATCGACCAGAAGATGGCCGGTCGCCACCGCCTTTTAATGAAACGATCCCGACCTATCGGGTCAAACTCAACGGTGACCGAATTCTCTTACACCCAACGCCGCTGCCCGATGGCACGGCCCGTGAAGTTGCCGTGATTGGAGGTACCGCATGAAGGATGATAGGTTTTTTGTCGGTTATTTACCCTTTCCACACGGGCTTCGACGTTTTTATCTTGTACTCATTCCGTTGCTCTTAGTTATAGGGGTTGGCACCTCTTTGTTGTTAGCGAGCAATCAGGAAACAGTCGGTGGCGGCACGTGGCAGGTGTCGAATATGACCTCTGTTACCGGCCGGCTGATAATGGAGCCTTATCCGGTACTACATACCGAGGCGGGTGAATCGGTGCTGATGGTCGTGCAAGGCAAACAAGACGCCTCAAGTGCCACGATGCCTTTCTCCGGTGAGATGGTCACAGCGACGGGTTTTGATGTTCGTCGTGGCGGTTGGCATATGCTAGAAATTCCACAAACGGGCGCAATCGTGGCGGCACCAGAGGCTATCCCAGTCACCGTGCCTGTTAGTGAATCGTTGGGTACTGATACCCTGGTGGGCGAAGTTGTTGATTCCAAGTGTTTTCTGGGTGTAATGAAACCGGGCTCGGGTAAAGTGCACCGTGCTTGCGCCTCGCTTTGCCTATTGGGAGGTATGCCGCCGATGTTGGTGGTCAAAACTGAATCAGACCGTTATGGCTATGTATTGGTGAATGCTGATGGCAGCAGCGCATCTAGGCAACTCGCTGGCCAGGTTGCCATGCCAATTCGTATCACCGGCGAGTTTGAAAAACGGGGTGATCTTACTTATCTGCGCATGCCCCGTGACCAAAGGTCCACAGAACTCTTAACCGGTGCTGCCCTGAATCTATACGGAGAAACGCTCGCGGTAGACGCCATGCATCCTCAATTTTGTGGTGTCCTACCTACCAACAGCCTAGAATCTTGAACATTATGGGGACCATGAATCATCTGCTCGTGGAGGCTGCTGAAGGCGTTGATATTTTCGCTATGATGATTTTGTGTGTACTACAGTGATTGCCTTGGCCCATTTCATCTGGGGGCGAAATCAGCAACCAGATTTTCGATGGTACTGACCACCGAAAATATATTCGATTGCAACTAGGCAGCAGAACACTGTTTGCCCTTGAACACATGATTGCATCTGATCTACACGGTGTTTGGTCGAAAAATTGGGGACCTC
>JBLHRT010000099.1:0-9217 GCA_047626255.1 Candidatus Azotimanducaceae bacterium | reverse complement strand
ATGGCGAACTGGACCGATATATTGAGGTCTGGAACCTCGTCTTTACGCAGTTTGATAAATCTGCCGATGGTACCCTGACGCCGTTGCCAAAGCCCTGTGTGGATACAGGGATGGGGCTTGAGCGGTTAGCGGCGATACTGCAGAACGTCCACAGTAATTACGAAATAGACTTATTTCAGGCGCTCATTCGACGTGCTGCTGAGCTTCTGCATTGCGACGATCTGACGAATCCTTCACTGAAAGTCATTGCCGACCATATTCGCTCTGCGGCTTTTCTCGTGGCCGATGGCGTGCTGCCCTCCAATGAAGGGCGTGGTTATGTCATGCGTCGAATCATTCGGCGCGCATTGCGACACGGCCATAAGCTGCAGTCCAGTGGTCCGTTTTTCCATCAACTGGTGGGCTGTCTGGTGGAGCAGATGGGTGAGGCCTATCCGCTGCTAGCGAAGACCCAGAGCCAGATCGAACGCATCTTGTTGAAAGAAGAGCAGCAGTTCGAGCTCACCCTGGATCAAGGTATGCGCATTTTGACCGAAGCGATTGGCGATCTTCAGGGCCAGGTGATTCCTGGTGAGGTTGTCTTCAAGCTCTACGACACGTTTGGCTTCCCCACCGACCTGACAGCAGACATTGCGCGTGAGCGCGACCTGAGTATTGATATGCCTGGGTTTGAGTTAGCCATGGAAGCCCAGCGTCAGCGGGCCCGTGCGGCGAGTAAATTTGGCTCGGTAGATGTCGCGCGCTTTCAAGTTGATGGCGTCACAGAGTTTGTCGGTTATGAATCGCTGCGGGGGCAAGGCAATGTCACCGCCGTGTTCCATGGCGAGGATAAGGTTGAGTCCCTAGCGACAGGCGAAGAGGGCGTTGTGGTGCTCGACAAGACGTCATTCTACGCCGAGTCTGGCGGTCAGGTGGGTGATACAGGACGCCTGCACGCCAATGGCGTGACCTTTGATGTACTTGATACGGTGAAAGCCGGTGATGCGTTTCTGCACAAAGGGCGATTGCTTGAAGGCACGCTAACGTCGGGAATGACGCTTGAGGCAGACGTTGACCGGTTGTCACGCTCAGCGATTCGCCTAAATCACTCGGCCACGCATTTGTTGCATGCCGCGTTAAAGCAAGTGCTCGGCGAACACGTCAATCAGCGAGGTTCGCTGGTAGACTCTGAGCGTCTGCGCTTCGACTTTTCCCATTTTGAACCTGTCACCCGGGAAGAAATACGCACTATCGAACGCATCGTCAATGAGCAAATTCTGCGTAACAGTGCCGTCCAGACGCAAGTCATGGCCCTCGAAGATGCCCGTGAAAAGGGTGCTATGGCCTTGTTCGGAGAGAAGTATTCCGAAGAGGTGCGCGTACTGACTATGGGAGATGATTTCTCAGTGGAATTGTGTGGCGGTACCCACGCGGCGCGAACCGGCGATATTGGCCTGTTTCGAGTGACTGCAGAGCAGGGTACCGCATCGGGTGTTCGACGTATCGAGGGTGTGACGGGGCTGCGGGCGCTGGGCCGGCTCGAACTACTAGAAGACACCATGACAGAAGCAGCGGCGCTATTGCGCGCCGATCGAGGCAATATACAAGACAAAATCAAGGCCTTGCTCGAGCAAAATAAAAGGCTTGAGAAAGATGTCGCGCAGTTGTCGATGAAACTTGCCAGCGGCGCGGGCAGTGACTTGGCCGAGTCGGCGGTGCTGATCAGTGGCGTTAAGGTGGTCGTCAACCAGCTAGACGGTGTTGACGCCAAGGCTCTGCCTGATGCACTGGATCGGCTGAAAAACAAGATCCAGTCAGGCATTATCGTCCTGGCCTGTGTGAGCGACGGTAAGGTTGCGATGATCGCTGGCGTCACCGCTGATCTGACGGATCGCGTCAATGCCGGTGCGCTCATCAATCATGTGGCGACACAGGTGGGTGGCAAAGGCGGTGGTCGGCCAGATATGGCTCGCGCCGGTGGTACTGAGCCGGCAGGCTTGACGGCTGCTCTGGACTCGGTGCCTGTTTTTCTGCACGGGCTGCTCGGCACAGCGTAAATAATTGATCACTGATAGACCCAAAGACTGGCATCCTGTATGGCTTTAATTGTACAAAAATTTGGCGGCACCTCAGTCGCTAGCGTCCCACATCTAGAGAATGTTGCGCGTCGTATTATAAGCACTCGGGCTGCGGGACATGATGTCGTGGTCGTTGTGTCAGCCATGGGGCATGAAACTGATCGCCTGGACGATCTGGCGCAACAAATTGGTGTCAGCGGCGAGATGCATCGCGAGGTTGACGTGTTGCTGTCAACTGGAGAGCAGGTCACAACGGCGCTGCTGTCGATGGTTCTGATGAAGCACGGCTGTGCCGCTAAGTCTTATACCGGTAGTCAAATCCGAATTTTGACCGATTCGTCGCATACCAAGGCGCGCATTCAAAAAATTGAGTGTGAGTGGCTGCGAGAGGATATCAAGGCAGGCACGGTGGCGGTTGTCGCCGGGTTTCAAGGGGTTGATCTGGGCCGTAATATCACTACGCTTGGGCGTGGCGGGTCTGACACTACGGCGGTTGCGCTGGCCGCGGCGCTGGGGGCGCAAGAATGTCAGATCTATACCGATGTTGACGGCGTGTACACGACGGACCCGCGTGTTGTAGATAGCGCGCGCTGCTTGGAGCGCCTTACTTTCGAGGAGATGCTTGAGCTGGCAAGTCTTGGCTCCCGTGTCCTGCATGCTCGGGCGGTGGAATTTGCAAGCAAGTATAAGGTGCCCATTCGTGTGCTTTCGAGCTTCAGTGATGCCCCCGGTACGTTAATTACTAATGAGGATAGCTCAGGCATGGAACAACCCATAATTTCAGGTATCGCCTTCACCCGTGACGAGGCCAAGCTTACCGTGCTAGGCGTGAAGGATGTGCCGGGTATCGCATCACGTATACTCGGGCCTATCAGTGAGGCGAATGTTGAAGTTGATATGATTGTGCAGAATGTTGCTGCCGATAATAGTACGGACTTCACCTTCACGGTGCAGCGAGCTGATTACGATCAGGCCTTGGCTGTGCTCCGTGATGTCGCGTCAAAAATAGAGGCCCGTGAAGTGTCGGGCGACAACAAGATAGCTAAATTGTCGTTGGTGGGGGTTGGCATGCGCTCGCACGCTGGCGTGGCGGCGAAAATGTTCAAGATCATGTCAGATGAATCGATTAATATTCAGATGATCTCAACCTCAGAAATTAAGATCTCTGTGGTCATCGACGAAAAGTATCTCGAGCTTGCGGTGCGCGCGTTGCATGCAGGTTTTGATCTTGCCGAGGAGCCAGCTTGAGATCGCTTGATGGCGGCAAGTTGACTGATAAGGGCGGGAGAGGCGCCCGAAAATTGACAGCCAAGGCCGCCAATTGAGGAGCACCGAGATTTGTTGGTTTATTTTGATTAAATCCATGGATGTTTTTGATTTTTGCCACGAGTAGACAATACTTATACAACGGTTGTCTATTTCGAAGGCTAGTACAGCTTCGATATCCGGCTTTTTTAGCTGGCGTACGTAGCAAGACATGGATTAAGGAGAATGGAATGCTTATTTTGACGCGGCGGGTAGGTGAAACGTTGATGATTGGCGATGAGGTTACCGTCACGGTTTTGGGGGTAAAGGGTAATCAGGTCAGGATTGGTGTCGATGCTCCAAAACATGTGGCAGTTCATCGTGAAGAAATCTATCAGCGTATTCAAGCGGAGAGTTTCGAGGTTAAGGACGGTACCAGCGATTAATCTGGGCAGGTGGCTAGCCAAGATGTCTATGTCCACCTGCTGAATCTTCTACAAAACCCTCTAGAAAACCCTTCCGCTTATATACCTAGCCCACCATTCCCCCTGCATTTATTCCGCATGGCTCACTGTTTTGAGCAAGTTGACGTAACCGTGCTGGAACACCATGCCGTCGAAGTAGCCCCGTGCCAGTAAGAGTTGGTGCAAGGTCTCAAGCCGATAAATGGGCGCCGAAGCGATCAGGTGATGTTCCAAGTGATAGTGCACCTGATGTGGGGCTATCAGTAACCTTTCCAGCCAGTTGATGTACAAGGTCCGTGTATTCCTGCGCGGATCGAGGCTGTATGTGTCCGGTACCGCGGCATGTTCTGCGATTTGACGAATTCTTACGACCAGCATATGGCTGGTGATAAACGCAATGACCCATGCCATATACAACCAGCCGTGCCCGAGGCTGGTCAGGGAGATCAACAGCAGGGTGTTAACGCTGAGGCTGCGCAACAGATACTGGCGTGCGGCCGGTGATGATTTCGGTAGTCGCCTGACGGCCCTGTAGATCGATGTCAGGCGTCGCCAGCCTACCTGTCCTGTAAGATCGCGAATCATTTTACGACGTAGGCTGGTGCGGCTAATGGGATAGGCGGTGTAGTTAGTCAGGTCAGGGTCGTCGGCCGTGCCTGCGGCTTGATGATGCTTCAGGTGAGTTTTCATATAGTTTTCTTTGTCGGAGAACACCCAATAGCCCGATAGCCATTTGCCGGCAAAATCATTCAGCGCATTAGAGGCGAGGAGCGTCCGATGCCCCGTCTCATGGACCACGATGCCAAGCCCGAGTTGTCGTGTGCCAAGCACAAAGACACCCAGCAATAGCACCAAAGGGTTCGGGAACGCCGCCATCACCATAAAAGTCGCGACGATCACCAGCCAGTCGAAGGCAATAATGAGCGCGCCACGCCAGTTACTGCGACGTGTCACCCATTCCAGTTCTGCTGGGCTCAGTAAGTCTTTTATGTGGGTTGTCATGTTGTCATCCCTTCGAGCGGTCTTGCGTTATGTGAGCGCCGAGCCAAATTTCGCGGCCGATGCGATCATAGTCGAGCATCCGTTGCGTGAGTGCCACACGTGGCCCGGTGTCTAGCATCTCTGCGGGCAACAAGGGGTCTGTTGCTAGCATCTCAATGCCTTGGCCGCCGATTTGGAACGACGATTTCATCGCGGCGGCGCGGGTAAGGTTAGGCAATTCGGCGAGACTTAAGGTCAAGCGGCGAGACATCGTTTGGTAGCGTTTAATCAGCTGCTCGGGTGCTACTTGGTTAAGCCAGCGGTGTTGCCACCTCGGCTTGAGTTTCGCGGCGCTGGCCAGTATCGCCTCATGCTCAAGTCCAAGATGATGTAACTGGTGTTCCAGCTCGTCTAGACCTAGTGCGATATTATCGGGTCGGATCCAGCAGTCTTTAATGGCCTCACGAAATCCGTGATTGGCGAGCACCCACTCACTCTTTGCATGGGTTGTTGGCGCCGCATCGCGGCTGCGGTGAACTAACAACCAACGATGCTCCCAGGGCACAATTCTAGATTCACCAAGACGCCAACGTTCGATAAACGTGTTGAGCGGATCAGCGGTTTTGCTCAGGCGATAAAAGCCCCGGCTGAAGTTTTCGATGGTTTGCTTGGCCACCAGTCGCGACAGGCCCACGCGCATCCGGTTGTCGCTAAAGTCGAACATGGCGCCCGCGGCCATGATATTGGCAACGCTGGTGCCGCGCTCTGCATAGGTGCGAAGCAGGTCGAGAATGACGCTGGCAGGCTTAACTGAGCACTCTCCGGTGGTCTCTGAGGCGCCAGCTGGGTCCGTATATTTGTCGGTCATGGGTATCATGTTGGCAAGTCGGTGCGCATTGAGCTGTATTCTGTACTGATTGAGCAGAAATATTACAGTAAATATCCATTATTGCAATATCCAGTAATATTGGTGTGGCCCCCTATTTGCTGGGTCTCGTGGCACATTGAGTGTTTGCCGAGACCGTCGGGGAAGAAATGTGTAAGAGAATGCGCAGGAATATGAGATGCACGTTGACGAGGCGGGGTCTCATCATGATAATACGGCTTCTTTGCGCTGGTAGCTCAGCTGGATAGAGTACCTGGCTACGAACCAGGCGGTCGGGGGTTCGATTCCCTCCCAGCGCACCATTATTGATTAGAATACCGATTAAAAGATTGATTAAACGCTAAATGGGCATCAAATTCTCTGGTCCGTATTGTCCTCAAAACAATCACAGAGTTTGCCAACTAGTTTATCCGGAGAGATGGCCGAGTGGCTGAAGGCGCGCCCCTGCTAAGGGCGTATACGTGGAAGCGTATCGAGGGTTCGAATCCCTCTCTCTCCGCCATTAACAACGACACCATTATTCTAAATTAATGACTTATCATATTACCTAATGCAACGCTTGCCGTTACGTGCATCATAACCCGGGTCATTGATCATCACAAAGGCGCCAATGCCGCCTGCTAACAGCTACCTCGAAGGCTCATCCGCGACAACACTATTGACTATCGCCCAATCCCCGAAATAATCGCTAACGAACAGCTGCAACAGATCAGGAACCTCCGACCAGTGAACCTCTCACCTTCCTAGCTACAATTTTTCAGCGACCAATGTGAAGGCAGTGAGTCACCTCTGTGGCACTGCTTGCCTATACGCCTCAATATCCGCCTTTACATTCGTATGATCATTAACAACGGCTAGGGACTGATGAGCCGAATGCAAGACAAACTATTGCCATTTTCAGCAGATGACTGACAGGTGGGTTGCGTGTCTTTTGTCGCTGATTTTCTTTGCGTGGCTGAGGCCGCCTCCAGCGGAATCTCATAGGTGACGTTAAAGTCCAAGTTTTCAAAGCTTTTGTTGGCGATAACTAGCAGCTGACCGTCTTCAGTCGGGTAGATACCCAGTGCCTCGCCTGAGCCGCCTACAAAGCCGTCGTTGTCGGGATCGGATCCCGCGATGATAAAGTACACGCCGGGGTCAACGCGCGTGAAACGATATTCGTACTGGCCGGCATTAGGTTGATATTGTTGGACCGTGATTTCGCCTGAGTTCCGGTCGATGAGAAAGACGTACAACTCACCCACCGAGCCCGCTATTTGTTGGTTGATGCTGGGGATTTCATATTGCACATTCACAGTGCTATTGCCGCCATTGGAGGCAATGCTGATACTTTCCATATATTGCCCGGCGGTTGCACCCTCCCTATTTAACGTCAGTGTGTAAGCGCCTACGCCAGCAGAGTCAGATGGTGGTGTCACGGTAATACGCGAAGATGACGGCGTAAATGCAGCGATGGAGAGGTCGCCGGTTCCCGCATTGAACAGGGTAATGTTTCGTTCGGTAAGGGTTGCGCCAAAACTGACTCTTCCGGGATTAACCCCCAAGGCTGGTGTGTCGGTAATGGGTATAGTGCCGTCGGCAATTTGCCGAGCGGCTTCCACGGCCAACAGAGCATCAATTCTACCGTGGCCAAAATCATCATCGCGACCCGATGCGCCGAGATCGACCGTGATAGCACCACTGCTGAGTAGTTGATCTAGTAAGGCAGGTGTCAGGGCTGGATTAACGGACTTCATCAATGCCACGATGCCAGCGACGTGGGGAGTCGCCATTGACGTACCGATTTTAAAACCGTAACGGTAGTCAATTTGTGTGCGACCCTCTCGACTCGCCAGAGTGCTCAAAACGCCGTCAGGAAACCCGTCTGCGTCTAGGTCCGTTGACGTATCTCCGCCGGGTGCCGCGATATCAACGCGGGCATTGAATTGCGAATAAAATGCCCGTCGGTCACTAAGATCTGTTGCGGCGACTGAAATGACACCATCGTATGACGCGGGATAAGACAGCGTTGAGTTGCCGTCGTTGCCCGCGGCTGCAACGATAATTAGCCCAGCAGCGCGAGCGGCCTGAACGGCGTTAGTCATCACATTGCTGGGCGACCCTCCGCCCAAGCTGAGATTGGCCACGTCGGCAGTCTTGGTGGGGTTTATGCCGAGGGCGTTTTCAATGCCAGCGGCATAAAGCAATGCTTGGGCGATATCAAAGGTGCTACCGCCTTCGCACCCCAGGACGCGAAGGTTCATGATTTCGCCCGCCCAAGCGATACCGGCGGTGCCGATATTGTTGTTGGTCGACGCGCCAATGGTACCGGCGACGTGGGTGCCATGGAAGGAGCTACTGCGGCTAGTTGATGTTGAACAGGCCGCATTGTCCTGACCATCTCCAGGATCACGAGCATCGCTGTCGACGCCGTCGCCGTCGCCGCCGTTGCTGACACTCGAAATAAAGTCATAGCTATCTGCGGACAGCCGCGATTGTAGGTCTGGGTGATTGGCCACAATACCCGTGTCGAGCACCGCAATTTTGACGTTCGCAGATCCCGTCGTTTTATCCCAAGCAGCTGGTAGGTTAAGTTTTCGATAGTGCCATTGCCTCACATAAAACTCATCGTTAGGTTCTATTTTTGTTGTGAGACGATAGTTTGGTTCGGCGTATTCCACACCATCTTGTCGATTGAGTTGCTTCGCCGCGAGCATAGTTGCTAATTTCAACTCAGTCACACTCGGTCCACGTGTTGCCATGCTGGATAGCATTCGCGTACGGATGCGAGGCGTAAGCATCTCAGTGATATTGTCGCCAAACTGATAAAGGCGTGTGCTTGCGCGCGCACTGGCCTGCGCCCCGATGACTCGATTGGCCTGGGCGAGCATACTAGGTGTTTGGTGATCATTTTTCGGCTTAACGACGAGGTCGCCGATGAATACTGCCGTTGAGGCATTAGCGTTTGAAAGACTGGCGATCGCGGGATCCCGGCCCACAGACAAAACGTAGTTGGAGTAGCCAGAAAAGGATTCAACGACGATGTTATAGGTCGCGGCGACGGCCGGTATGGCGATCGACTCATTATCCGTGGCTGAGACCGAGAAGTCGATGAGTTGGCCGTCAACATCGTATAGTAAGAGATCTAGGTCGCCCTCACCGCGAGTTGCGATACGCAGGTTGATGACTTCACCGCCCAGCGCATTGATCCGGTATGCATCAAATTCATCCCCCGACGTGGTCAGGTTCGCGAGACTATCGAAGTTGGGGCCAGTGCCCGCTTCATTGGCAAAGCCGCCGATGGTGACGGGGTTAGTGACAAACTGCGCAGTTGCTATTGTGTTGTTGCTAACGGGACTGCTGCTTGAGTCATTCACGTCGCTGTCGACAGTGACTGAGCTGGAGACAAGGATAGTACCTTCTATGACCAGAGGATCGGTCACTAGGCTCGTGGTGACGGTCTGCGTCGCAGTATGGGCAAAGCCGTCGCTGTTTGTCAGCGTCAAAGCGATCTCGAAGCTGCCCACCTGGGTATAAATATGTGACGTGACTTCTTCTGTCGATGAATCACCATCGCCAAAATTCCAGGTGTAGCTTGCGATGGT
>JBLHRT010000098.1:0-9300 GCA_047626255.1 Candidatus Azotimanducaceae bacterium | reverse complement strand
ATGACTAGCCAGAGCGACAGCGTATTCGCCACACAATTTTCATCACGCCGTACAGTCGCGCTTACAAACACGTTGGTATATCCACATACATAGAGCGCGAATAGTAACCCGCACTAGCTGTCGGGCCAAACCTATTCGGAGCCAACGGTACTATCGACGACGCTAAATGTATCGACACACAGCTTCCTAACGCCCAGCCGCACTTCAATACCGAATAACACGTCGTCTAGAATCAACATCCGTTGTCAAATATCAGGCGAGGAATAATGAAATTATTCACCCGGGTTAGTCGCCTCAAACAAGTCATTGGTAGCGCTGCTCTGCGCCAAGACGTCCTTCGTACGGGCCGTGCCTAAAAAACCAACTTGAATATTTGTGGCGCACTATATGTCAGAGGCGATGCCTACCAGCAGATTCGCCAGAAACCGCCTAAAAGTATTCAATCACTCATTCATTCATTGATTAATGAATACAGGGGTGAATGGATAGATAGAGGGCAGATGGGGTCGATTAAGCCGACGCCAATGGGGTCAACATCACAGCCACAGTGGGCCTTCCGTCTCGATTGGCTTTTCCGACCCGACATAGTATGGTGAATCGAAGCTATGTCCTGGCGGCACGCAGCACACCAATAGGAGCGATTGATTTGAATGACACCGGGTTTAGAAAAACTCTACTAAGAATAACAGCGGTATCTCTGGGTTCTATCTGCGGCCTGGCGCCGGCTGAGTCACAATTCGAAAATACCAATCTGGCCTCGTTTGAGGTTATACCCGACGTGGTCGCTGAGGGGGTCAAACCCTATGATGAACGACTATGGAAGACAGGTAAGCGCATCGACGGCAATGCGTGCTGCGATCGCAAACTATACCGCGTAGATGGTAAAAAAATTGTCGTCTTATCGCATCAAGGGGCTAATTTCCTTGTCATACTGATCACAGACAACGTCACGCGTATGTTTATCGCAAAAAGCCCAGGCGTATTTGTTGAAAAAATGCTTCAAAACAACAGCACTTGGGAGATACCCGACTGGCTCGAATAGCGTTACTGCAGCTTACATAGTACCGGCTCACTTTGTATCACTTCTCTTAGTTCAGGCTCACATAGCTCCCTCTCAGTTGACCCTATGAGCCTCGCGAGAAGATCCGCGCACTAAAGGCGGGTTAACTCTGCGCTGAAACGACTCATGGTAGGCGACGGATCCTTCTGGATGAGTCGCATGAAGTAACAGAGCCTGAAAGTTTCACGGGGCACATCAGCGAGGACCAGGCCATACATCGGTAAAAAACCGAATCGAAGGTAAAGATCAGGATCGCCACGCAAAACACAGCGATTTGCCTTTATATTCTTCAATCCAGCAAGCGCCGCATGCATTAGCTAAGCGCCTATGACCTTACACTGCTCACGCGGGTGCACGGAAATAGGCCCCAAGCCGTATTAGCCCTTTAAACCACTCGCGATGCTTACGGGAGGTAAAGCAACATACACGACAACCTGAGTCACATCCTCGGCAACCAGTAATATTGTGAGCGCGCCTGCTACCCGCAGTGTTTTCACTATAAAGTGTTCAGTGTGATCGGTATGTGGCGCCTTGTTGAACGCAGCCACGTTACGTTCATGAATGCCTTGGATATCACCCAGTTCTTCTAGGCGAATATTGATGCCCAATGACATGACTCCAATCGAGACTAACGCTGACCCTACCCGACGCTGCCTGAGTGCGACGCAGATAAAAAACAGTTCAGGAGATCGTCATACCGCGCGCAATGAACATTTAAGATAAGCATCTACCGCTTTCTGAGAATTAAACTCAAACACCTTAACACCCTTGACCTTCTGCTCTTGCAACAAGACAGCGTAACGTCTTCGTTTGAGGTGATAGGTTTTAAGTACCCACCAAATGATCGATTCACGGCTTAAAAACGTCTGCCTGAAGGTTTCAACATTTCCAGAGAACAGCGGCTGCCGTGTTACGGCCCTGATGACTGAGCGCGTAATAGCACGATACAACACTAAGCCGAACGAGTGATTCAGCCATATGATGGTGGTAGCTCTGGGCCAGACGATGTCCCTTACCACAGAATAATTCCCGTCTAACACCCAAGACTCTGATAAAACCGCTTGGCTGACGAGTGCGCGAAACTCGCCATCTTCCCGCTCCACCCAATCAGGCAACCAATGCAATTGATCGAGTTCTATGTATTCGATTTCAAATTTTCCGGACAAATATCGAGAAAACGTCGATTTGCCGCTGCAACTTGATCCAATGACCACGACTCTATTCATTGATGACGCTCTGGCCGAATGCACCAAGTAAAGGATGGAGGTAAGGTTGCCAAGTGGAATGACACCTAACTCTAGCATAAGCACCTGATAGATAACCGAAAAAGACCAGGGGTCACCCCTGGTCACCCTAGCCACAGGAATACAGGTAAGATGGATGTTCGCTCGGCCTTTAGGTTTTAGGCCGCGATGCGCCTATTTACTAATGGATGCGACCATGGGTTGGTTATTTGAGTTTTTAGCATTAGCGGCTGCTATCACCGCCTTTATCAGCCTGCGCAAGGTCAACCGACTGACACATGATGTTGATGGTCTCAAGCGTCAACTGTCGGCCCGAGAGGCTACCCGCGCGGCGGCGGCCACATCCACGCCCGCGCCCACAATGCCTAATTCTGACGACATATCATTCACTGATACCTCGAAGGCGCCCGCTCCTCATGTCGACGTCGCGGATATAGATGACGCGCAAGACGATGTCCAAGATTCAGAAAACTGGATTGAACGCAAAGTCACGACGACACCCTATACAGCCGAACCAAACGCTAATGAGCCTGCGCTACCGGGATTTGTCAGCCGCGTCAAAGACAACTGGATGGCGTGGCTTGGGGGTATCAGTGTCGCCCTATCGGGTATCTTCCTGGCCCAATACTCAATCGAGGCCGGCATGCTCGGTCCCATAGGTCGTATTAGCCTAGGTCTCGGCACCGGCTTTGCCCTGCATGCTGCTGCCGAATGGTTTCGACGCCAGCATGGGCAGCCTCATGTGGCTTTTGCCGCGCTCGCTGGCGGCGGCAGTATTACACTGTTCGCCGCCCTCGTCGCGAGCCTGCAATACTATGCACTGCTCAGCCCGATGTTGAGTTTTTTCCTGCTGGCCCTGGTCGCTCTCGGCACCATGGCCTTGGCACTACGCCACGGCCCCATCGTTGCCGCCCTCGGTATAATCGGCGCATACCTAGTCCCAGCCATGGTCTCCACAGACGAGGGCAATATTCTTGTCGCTCTGGCCTACAGCCTGATTATCTGCGCATCGGCGCTACTATTGCTGCGCTATGTTTATCGCACCTGGTTATGGTGGGGAATGGTAGCAGGCGCGCTGCTGTGGTGGCTGATTGCACTGTTTGACAGCAACGCTGCCGGTTTTCACGGGTATTACCTGGGGGCCTTTGCCTATGTGTTGCTTGCCTTGCCCGACTTTAACTGGACCCTGAATAAACGCGTAAACCTAGGTGATGGCTCCTATGGGCTTGCGCCTTTCCACCAGATACTCACGGCGGTTGAACGCCAACTACCGCTAACAGGTTTGTTAGTGATCCTTGCCCAATGTCTGTCAATCTATGCTGCATCCGATCTGGCGAACTTGAACCAATGGGTATGGCTGGTCGTCGTCCTGCTCATCAGCAGTCGATTCCGCGAGACGTTATATCCGCTGCCCTGGATTGCGCTTGTTGGGCAGTGCATCGCTTGGCTGCTGACCACAGTAGAACGCCAAGCAGACGCCTTCATTATCCGTCCTGTGGAAGATGCAAACGTGTTGTGGTACCTGCTGGGTACGGGGGTAATCTATACAGCGCTCGGCTTGCGCAACTTCGGTCGCTGCCGCTTTGCTGCCGTTTGGGCGTCACTGGCGCTGGTGGCGCCAGTACTGTTGTTTGTTACCGCGTACTTGCTGACAGGCAACCTGATCTCAGAAGCCGCATGGCGTATCACAGCGCTGCTGGCCGGCCTCGCCTATCTAGCGTTGGCAACGTTAGGCAGACGCCGCCGCAGTGCTGACACACTCGTAGTTTGGCTGTTCTTTGCGGGACATTTCGCCCTGTCACTGGCAGCCGTGTTCAGCCTTGATTCGACAGGCCTGACGGTGGCACTCGCGTTACAGATCGTGTCTATCGCCTGGATCATCAGAACCTTCGCACTGCCGGATCTGGGATGGCTGCTTAAGCTGATGGTGATGCTAGTCATTACCCGGCTCACGTTTAACCCTTGGCTGCTCGACTATCCAATAGACAGCCACTGGACACTATGGACTTATGGTGGCGCAACACTATGCGCACTAGGCAGCTATTGGCTACTGCGGGGCTTTGACGATGCATTCAGTGACGGGTTTAATGCATTAAAGGCTTGGACCGAGGGCGCCAGCTTGCACTTGTTTGTACTCACATGCTGGACCGAACTACGCTACTGGCTTTACGACGGCGATGTATTCTTCAGCGACTTTACACTGCTTGAGGCGGCGCTATACGTCAACTTTTTCGCGATCATGTCCATTGTTTATTACCAGCGAGGCCGCCGCAGCCTGAGCCTACAGCGCATCTACAGTCTTATCGCGTTTATCCTGTTAGGGCTCAGTACAGTGAGTTATCTCTGCATAGCATTTGCCACCTTGGCTAGTCTGCGCTGGCTGACGAGAGATATTGGCACAACGCTGGTATTCAATATCCTCCTGCTGGCCTACGGCGCACCCGCACTGGCGGCGTGGCTGGTCTCGAAATTTCACTGGCACAGATTACGCCGCCCGGGACTATTGTTGGCTGGCGTCATGGCCTTTGGTTTTGTCTCGCTGGAGATTAGGCACTTGTGGCAATCCAACGTGAACCTCTCATTGCCCACCGGCAGCGCTGAGCTGTACACCTACTCCATTGTCTGGTTGCTGATCGCGGTGAGCACGATGCTGGCGGGCAGTTGGCGCCTGGGTGCAAATTGCTACCGAGCAGGCCTGGGTATACTTATGCTGGTCATATTAAAAATATTCCTGGTTGATATGGGCGACCTTGAAGGACTGTTGCGGGTCGCATCGTTCATGGGCCTGGGCCTGGGCATGCTGGGGGTCTCCTTCTTGCACCAGAAATTACAGCAACCCAACTCAGAGAATGTGTAAACAGGCGTGCTAGACAGTCCTATGCGGTGAGCCCGCGATAGACCTTAGAGAGCTCACCCGGTAGGCCATCGATATCCTGGATCACCATATACTGCTGGTCTGGACACATCTCTCGCAGGTAGTCATGCCCGGATGGATCCACCGTCAGGCAGAAAACCGAGATCCCTTGCTGACGTGCTTCTGCCAGCGCACGGGTGGTGTCCTTGATGCCATATACACGACTATTGCGGTCCTTACCGTAATCAAAGTCTTGGGGATAACCGTCACTCAGAATAATCAGCGCTTTGATGCGTGACTCAGTAGCCAGCAACTGCTGGCTGGCGTGGCGTATGGCAGGTCCCATGCGAGTACTACGACAGGGTTTTATGCCACCGATCTTGTTCTTCACCTTGCGGCTATAGTGCTCCGTAAAATCTTTGTGAATAAAATATTCCACCTGCTCACGACCATAGCCGGAAAAACCACAAATCGCGTAGTTATCACCTAAATCCTGTAATGCCTCAGCCATCAGGATCACCGCCTCTTTCTCAAGATCGATGATGCGCTTGCCCTTGTTTGACGCAAGCTCTGGATTGGCGGCGTAGTATTCTCGCAGGTAATCGTCGCTGTCAGGATCAACCCATACGGGCTCAACAACCACGGCATTGGGGTCTGGCATGGGATCATCCGTCGAGGCACTCATATCGAGCAGGAACAACGCCGAGACGTCACGAACCTTACGTTGCTTCTGGATGTAGATGCGCTCTTCGGGGCTCAGGCCGGCACGGCGATCAACGATGGCCTCGATGGCTTTTTCCATATCTAACTCTTCACCATCAACTTGACCGCGTACTTTAGCGAGCATCTCTGGCCGTAGCATATTGAGCTGACGCCGCACCCTCGCAGCGAGCCCACGCAACGCTTGTAATGCATCATCAACAAATGTCGGGTCTTCATCGACATCACGTATTTCGTGAAGCGTGCACCAGCGGCGGCGATAATCGTTGATCACGCAGTCCCACTCATCGTAGCGGAACACTCGGGCGCGCTCGGGAGCGGTACGTCCTGCTAGTAAGGCCTGTAACGTTGCCTCGTCACCGGCTGCTGCCTCACCTTTTTCACTCGGCTTTATCGCCTCGTCAGGTCGCCGATCCATCTCCTTCATCAGCATGCCGGCACTTTCCAATTCACCCTGTTTGATATCATCAATCTCGACATCACCGGGATTGAGCATGATGCTCAGCCCTAAAGACTCCGCATCATCTTCCAGTAGCTCAATATCATCGTCTTCCATCAGGCCAAGCTGCAAATTAACACTGACCGTGTCAGGCTCCATCACGCCGCGAAAATTCACCACTGGCGGTCGCTCTAGACGCATACTCGGCTTGACCAGCAATGGACAGGCGTGGGTGACGATCTCATAGCAAGCCTTGACGGCCTTCATGGTGTCCCAGATGCGGGCACCCGGCAGGCGCAGCTCATTGACTCTGTGGCCTAAGGATTCTACCGCCGTTAAAAGCTCATCAGCGTTGGGGATGGTTGTAGCATCCAGACTTGTCAGAACCATTGATTCGAAAAGCTTGCCCGACTCTGTCTGCATCTCGACATTTTTGCGCCGCAGCAAGGCGTCTGCCTTAAGCACCGTCAGCTCATGACTAATGCCACGGTAGTTACCGGCTAACTGCCAGTCAATTCGCGCGTCTTCAAGTATCTGGAACAATAGCGACGCCAGCGCGGGATGATCAAACTGTCGATAGAACGCGGTAAACGCCAGGGGGTTTTCTTCGAAACGAAAATCGAACGTACCAAACACGTAGAAACCTAACTGGTGCAGCAAAGCAACTTTGTAGAAGCGAAAATTCTCAACGTCAGTGGCATAGTCGCGTGCCACCGCCGGCAGCAAGATAACCGTGCCGTCGGTCCCTGCTAGATGCTCTGCATCCAACTCATCTCGACTCGCCAACCGCAGCCTTGAGCCAACAAAGGCCTCCGTATAAAACTGCAGCATACGCTGAACGTCAACCAGATAGACCTGACCTTGCAGGCGCTGCAGACATTGTGTTGAGCGGGCCGACTCCAGCCCAAAGTAAGCCAACGCCGCCGCGGGTTGTTTGACGGCCATTTCAAGCCCTTCTTGAATCCATTCGAGTAATATTTCGGCATCAAACATAGGCAATTGTTGTGTGATTGCCAGCAGTGTCGACGCCAGCAGCACATCATCAACCTGCTCGATTAACAACAATAGATTGTCTCGCTCTTGCGGCGTAAGACCAGCAAATACGGTGACTAATTGATCAAGCAAATCAGATACGGGCAGAGGCAAGGCCGCGTAGAACAACAACCGCTGAGTTAGGCGGGCCTGTTGCTCGGCGTTAAGCACGCCAGCCAACGTTGGCTGGACCCGCAGATAAGCAACAGCTGCCATCTCGGAGCACTCATGCAACTGCCGTACATAGGCCCACGACACGCTTGTGGGTAGCTGACTAAGCGCGAAAAACTGCAATACGCCATCCCGCTCACCCAGCACAATGTCGTTAGCAATACAAAGCCAGTGCTCAAGGCTTTGCTGTGTATCGATAACCGAGATCGCAAACGCCGTCTTGAAATAGCGGGCAACCAGATTCGCGGCATGCGTGTATTTACCGATGAGTCGTTCGCCAGTGGATTCAATACCTGACCGTCGCTCCACAGCACCTTCGTCTAACAAAACTCTTAAACCGCACAGATAGCTAACGCAGGGCTCCACAGAAAAACCACAAAGTGACAACCCGTAACGCCCGACATCCAACAGCAACTCACTACCACCACGAGTAAAAAGATCGTCGCTTAGCAGCAGATAATGGTCAGTGGTCTCCCAGCCATGCCATCCCGATGTCGCCATCGAATGACAGATGTCGGCCCACGCGAACAGGAACTCGCTATCAGGTGTGCGACCTTGCAATATCTGTGACACCGACTGGAAAGATGAAGCGGTCGCGCCGTTGAGTTTTGCCAACTCAGGGACTAGGTGCAAAAAATCGATCATCAGCGGCCAGCTGAGACCGGGAAGATTGTCGTCACGAGTTCGGCTATGGCGCGCTGAACATCAACATCATCGGAAACAGCACGACACACCGCCACCTCACAGGCCCTTACTGGCGCCACGCCTCGCACCATCAACTGTCCGGCATAAACCAGTAGCCGCGTGCTGACGCCCTCATCAAAACCATGATGCCGTAGATGTCGTACTTTGCTGCCGAGCATGGCGAGTTCAGCAGCCATTGACGGCTCGACACCACTTTCATGAGCGATGATAATCGCTTCCTTATCCGGTTCTGGATAATCAAAATCAATGGCAATAAAGCGCTGCCGGGTACTGGGCTTGAGATCTTTCAATACATTCTGGTAGCCAGGATTGTAGGAGATGACCAGTAGGAAATTTTCATGCGCACTAAGAATCATACCCATTTTTTCAACCGGCAGTATGCGCCTGTGATCCGTTAACGCGTGAATGAGAACGGTCGAATCTTTGCGCGCCTCAACGATCTCGTCTAGATAGCAGATAGCACCTTGTTTCACCGCACGCGACAGCGGTCCGTCTTGCCAGACTGTTTCATCACCCTGCAGCAAAAATCGACCGACGAGATCGGTGGCACTCAAGTCCTCATGACAAGCAACCGTTTGTAGCGGCACATCGACCTGTTGGCGCGCTGTGTCAGACTGATCACCGCGATACAACCGATGGGCCATATGCTCGACAAATCGCGTCTTACCACAGCCCGTTGGGCCCTTTAACAAGATGGGCAGGCGCTGCTCGTAGGCTGCTAGAAATATCTCAATCTCATCCCCCAGCGGCAGGTAATAGGGTGCTGGTACCCCGGTGGCGGATGACTCAATATGGACGCTGGTATTCAGGATCTTTACCTCCTCAAAATTATGATGGTTTGCGCGTTTTAGACCCAATCAGCCGATCTATTGACCGGTCCAATGTGGCGGGCGCTTTTCCAGAAAAGCAGCAACGCCCTCGGCATAATCAGGTTCGCGCATCATACTGCTCACCAGCGCCTCACTGTCGAGGACCGCGGGTGCAAGGTCACGATGCAAATCGGTGTACACCTGACGTTTGGATTCACGTAAGGATGCCGGCGATACCGATTTGATCATTTGCAAGGCGTACTTCC
>JBLHRT010000097.1:0-9396 GCA_047626255.1 Candidatus Azotimanducaceae bacterium | reverse complement strand
CCCCAGCGAGATGTAGTATGGTCAGACAGGTAACCCATGAGAGGGTCGGTCAAAGCATCAGTGAGCCGCGGCAGCGCTGCCAACAAACCCACCAGAGCCGGATTCATGCCAAGCCCAAGATTAAGCACAATCAGCAATCCGCCAATAGCGGCAGCCAGCAGGTTATTCACGAAGGCGCCAATGCCATAGATCAACTTGTTGAATAAGGTGATGCGGTCTTCAGGAGCAGTTTCGTAGTGGTGCGGCATACAAAAACCCTCAACTTCTTATTATTATTTCCCGCTTTCACAGCGCAGCTTTTTGTAGAGCTTCTATTTGTAGAGCTTCTATTTGTAGAGCTTCTAGAAAGAGCGGCAGGCGGTGGTTTTTTGCAGATTAACACAGGTTTAAGCGAAAATGACATCGCTGTCACAAAACCTGCATAACGGCACCGACACCCCTAGAGCTTTTGGCAGGCCATTGCTGGGGATATATCATTCCCAGCATAATCACTACACTGCGCATGACATCTCACCCCACGGAACTCGATCATGGATTATCTGTCAGTCTCTGAAGCACAACACCAGTCGGGCCTGCGCCTGGCCTTAACTCGCGGAGTACCCGGCCCCTGGAGCGAGGCAGCCAAGGCAATCTTCGATCTGCGCGGCGTGACCTATCAGGCCGTTGAACAACAAGGCGGGCGGGCTAACCCGGCGCTAATCGCCTGGACTGGGCACCGCAATGCGCCCATCGCGTTATACAACGACGAGCCGCCACGGGTACGCTGGCTGGAAATTCTCGATTTAGCTGAACGTCTCGGCAGCGGCCCTTCACTGTTGCCCGACAACGTCGAGGCACGCATGCTAACCGTTGGCCTGTGTAATGAAATCGCCGGTGAAAACGGCTTTGCGTGGAATGCCCGGATGCTGATGCTCAACGCCGGATATCAGGCCCAGGGTGATCGCGTTATTGAGAAAAACCCCATGTACAGGGAGTACCAATACAGCGAAGAGAAAGTCAGCCTGGCACACACCCGTGTGGTTGAATTCTTGACCTTGCTGGCCGACCGGTTGCATCAGCAACAAGAGCAGGGCAGTGCTTATCTCATTGGCCACGCTCTCACCGTAGCGGATGCCTACTGGGCCTGCTTCTCTAACATGTTGCAATCATTGCCGCCGGAGCAGAACCCCATGCCAGACGGGCTAAGAGACTCCTGGGCCGTGCTCGCGAACTCAATCGACGGTTATGACGAGATACTGATTCGCCATCGAGACCACATCTTCGCAACGCATTTGAAGCTACCACTGACTTTTTAACAGAGCACTTTTTAGTTAAACGCTTTGCCGCACAGAACGTCCCCTTCAAAAGTCGTTCTATCACGGCGCGGTGACTGGTGTCTCCGCGCTCGTCGACGCCAACAGCAGCTTCATAAAAGGGACGAGTTGGTGCACGTCAAACGCCATGGCATTCTCCCAGATATGTATTTCTGTCATCGCATAGCCGGGCATCGCTGCCGGACTTAACGCCGAAAAAAGAAACGTACCCGAGCGCTCAGCCAACGCATGATGACGTCGTATCAGCGTCTCGGCATCACCTTTGATAAACAACTGAAACAAGTTCACCTGGGGCGGGTCAGGATTGACGATCACGCCGTCGATGGCTGAGAAAATACTCGCTACTTGCCGGGCTCGCGCCACCCAACGAGACATCTCTGGCAGACGCTGGCGCAGACCAAGCCGCGCTGCAGCCACATAAGGTCCCTGTGTATAGAGATTGCCGCCATGACGTCTCTGCCAGACTCGACTCTCGGCAATAAACCCCGGGTCGCCAAGCAATATACACCCCGCCAACCCGCCTAGATCTTTATAAAAAGACACGTAAACGCTGTCGAACAAGGCGGCGATCTGCGCCAAGCTTTGCTGGTAGAAGTGCTCGCACTGCCAGATCCGGGCACCATCAAGATGCAAGGGGATTTGGTTTTCACGAGCCCAGTTCGAAATTTTGACCAACTCATCCCAGGCGGGCAACAGACCACCGAGGGGTCGCATCGGTAACTCGAGAATAATCGCCCCGGGCTTCACGGACAAACCGACAAAATCT
Organism: Candidatus Azotimanducaceae bacterium; assembly: GCA_047626255.1. Classification (GTDB taxonomy): domain Bacteria; phylum Pseudomonadota; class Gammaproteobacteria; order Pseudomonadales; family Azotimanducaceae; genus UBA4582. The sequence continues at coordinate 7,317 of JBLHRT010000097.1, read as the reverse complement.
GCCAATGTCAGCAATCGACGGCCCACCAACTCTGGCGCACCAAATTGCAGACGATGGATATTGTGCAAGAACTGATAGCCAAGATGCTCAGCAAACTCGAGATGCGACGTTGGGTGCATAGCGACAGTGGGATTGCCGCTGCGGTCACACCAAATGCGCAATGCAATCTGTTGGGCCATGGTGCCTGAGGGCATGAATACCGCATCAGACATGCCCAGCAAGTCAGCCACTTCCGTCTCAAACGCTCGCACCTCAGCACCAGCACCATAGACGTCAGCCATCTCTCCAGCATCTAGCGAATCGGCAATGTCGCGTAGCGTCTGCGCCAGCGAACGCGGATCACCATGACCCGCCAGGCGCTGCGGACAGCGCGCAAATAACTCAGCACTCGTTAGCACAACTTATCCAGCGAGGTCATCAGCGCGGTAATGTCATCTGCGTTGTTATAGTGCGCCATCGATATTCGCAACGCGCCTTTTGATGGGTCAATCCCAACGGCTTCAAGCAGGCGTGGCGCATAAAAATGACCGGACGAACACAGGATCTCCGCTTCACAAAGTTGTTGGGCGAGCACACCGGGGTCAACCCCTTGCACATCAAGCGCCAGCAAAGGACAACGATCGGCATCAACGTGAAGGGCACCCAGCAGGCGAATGTTTTGCCGCCCCGCGACAAAATCGAACAACGGCTTGATGAGTTCAATCTCATGATCATGCCAGAGTTGGCTCACCCCGCGACAGGCCGCAGCAAGCTCCGTCGGCAGACCATGATGGCCAGCCAATACCTGAATATAGTCGAGCACCGCGCCAGCAGCGCCGACCTGGGCATGATCGGGCCCGGCAGGGACCATGCGTTCAGCGACATCAATAGATTCCTTGAAAAAATGTCCCTGTTTTGGCAATAGCCGCAGCAATGGCTCCCGAATCACCATCAAGCCCAAGTGCACAGAAAACACCTTGTACAAACTGAACAGGTAAATATCAGCGCCCAGCGCATCAACGTCGGGGATGTCGTGAGGTGCGTAAGATACGCCGTCTACTAGGGTGTATGCCCCATGGGCCTTGGCCATCTTCACGACCAACGGAATATCATTGCGGGTACCCGTGATGTTCGAACTGTGGGGCACACAAATCAGCCGGGTGTGGCTGGAGAATAACTTCGCCAATGCGTCGGTATCCAGCAGACCTGTGCTTGCGTCTACCTGCCACTCCACCAACGTCGCACCGGCAGCCACCACCGCACGACGCATGGCACCCGTATTTGATTCATGATCCTGATTGGTGACGATCACCTCATCGCCGGGCTTCAGCCATTCACGAAAAGCACTCGCCAGTACATAAATATTCTGGGTCGTCGATGGACCAAAGCCCACTTCATGGGGCGCCACATTCAAGGCCTGGGCCCAGCGCTGCTTTGATGACAGCATACGCACCTGGCCCATCTCACTCACCGGATAAGGATTGCCGGGCTGCACCTTACACACTTGATAAAAACCCGTTAGTGCGTCAATGGTTTGCTGGCAAGGAAAGGAGCCAGCCGCCGCATCAAAGGCATGGCCCGGCACATGATAAGGCTGGCTATACGCGGGGAAGTGCTGGCGAACAAAGTCAACATCAAGTTTCATAGGGAGCCTATCGTCTTTGACAAAGCCCCCATGTTCTTTGATTCAGCACAACAATGCCAGCGGCAATAACCCGTCAGACCCTAGCGCGTAATATCGTTGAGACGCCAATCATAATCGCCGTATTGCAGCGATAACGTCTTGCTTTGTAACTGCTTGGCTTGCTCGGCTGACAACCCAAGCGTCGTCGCCTGCTCGGCAAGAAAAGACTCAAGAGTATCAATGCCACCCCAGCCCTGCTCGAAGTCATCTCGATACCACGTGAAGATGGCCGACAATACCAGACCATCACTCGTTGGTCGATTACGACTACGATCCATCAAAAACGTGCGGGTCTGCCCTGCTAACTGCGCATCCAAATCTGCCGCCGTGTAGGCTTCAGCGCGCAACGCGGGGCAGCCAATGCTGGCACAATTCACCGCGAAATGGATACGCGGTTCGTTGTAGAGGCCCGAACCACGAATCAGCTGATGCTCTATATCATCTAGCGAGCGGCTCTTGCCTAACAGTGGAATAAATGACTTTGCCCACGGAGAGCGAATCCAGCTGCCAAGCTCCTTAATCGACTTCAGATCAGGATACTGAGTCAGTATCAGCTCTACGGTCCAAGCGTTATAGGCGTTGATGAGAAACGCGAGTCGCCCAGCTTTGCTCCAACTATCGAAGGTTTCAGGCTTTACGCGTCCGAGCTCATCAAGGTAGCTTTTGAGTTCGACGCGCTTGGCGGCCAGCGACTGATAGTCAACCTGAGTTGCCTGACCCTCGCGCAGCACCACTACGTGCGCTTTGAGCAGTTGGTCCCATGCAGCATGGCTCATGTCTGGCGTATCCGCTGCCATGGCGGATAAGGCACTCGATGAGAAGCCCAGCAGCGACAGCATGATAGCGCCGACGCACTGCGCTAGAGGATTCAGGCACCCGCGCGCACAAGACCGCGAAGGCGCAGCCTGTTGCCACGCAAACCAAGTGAAATCAATGAACGCTTTCTTTGACAGTAGATGGAAAACTCGTCTTAACACGTCGTCATACTCCCGCTTTGTTAACCCACCGAGTGGTCAACGCATCCAAAGGTCAACACAGGCAAGGTTAACACCCCCGCATCGCAGTCCTGACCCAGTAACTTACCTGACGCACCAGCGCCAGAAATATTACACGACGACTTAACCACGTGCGTCGCCTCATCAGCGTGCTAGCTCATTCGACTATCGATACTGAAACGCCCCGTCCCCAAGCCAGCGATGACCAACAGACCGGCGACGATACCCATGTTCTTGAAGAAGTTCTGCGTCTCATGGGTACGCTCAATGGAGTCTTCCATATCCCAAAAATTATGCATAAAGATACTGATCACCAGGGACAGTCCGGCCAGTACAAAGGCGGCCCACTTACCCTGAAAACCAACGATCAGCGCAACACCAGCGCCGAGCTGAAGAATAATAGTGAGTACCAACAAGACTGGCACGAAGGGCACATCATGGGCTGCCATATAGGCACTGGTGCTTTCAAAACCAGTAATTTTGCTGATACCAGGCAAGATGAAATACACCCCCATCAAAAAGCGCCCTATGAGCAGACAAGCATTTTCCAGATAATTCATCGATAAATTTCCTTAAAGTCTAAAACGTCAGGCGAGATGCCTGCGTTGAGTCACGACGGCGGTGCCCTGACAATCATGTCCAAGGCGAGTAATATACGTTCGGATGATAGTCGAATGAATGCGGAAAACAAAATGGCAAACCTTTGCTTAACCTCACTCATTCAATGAGTGAGCTACCTAGCATTTAGCGTAGATCTAACTATCACCTAACCAACCTATAGCAAACAAACGAGGTGTCCGATGACCGGCCTGTTCTTCCTGTTCTCACTATTGATTAGCGGTCTCGCCTATAATTTGTATCGACCGATTTATCGACATCCAGGCCTGAGTGTGGCGAGCTTTCTCAGCGGTTGGCTGGTGGGTGAACTGGCACTGCATCATATGGCCTTGCAGATTTTTATGGTTTTCTTATGCGCATGGGCAGGCATCATTCATGGCTTGCTCGGAGCCCTAGCATTGATGCTGTGTATTGCCAGCTGGCTTGGGATGGGCTTTTTCTATGTCCGCGGCGATGTCGCCAAGCCGCAAATGCAACAAGCCTTAACCATGGCCTTAGGGACTGACTACGAAAGCCAGATCCAGACAGCACAACGAGCCCACTTCCCCGACGGGCCGGATTTTGAGAAGATCAAAGATCCCCGCCATAGTATTCACCCTCGTGTCGAGGTGCTAAAACATATCGCTTTTGGTCAACATGGCCAGAAACTCGACATTTATCGTCCGCGCCGCGAACTCATCAACAGCCCGGTTCTTTTGCAAATCCACGGCGGTGCCTGGACCGAGAAAATGGGCAGCAAGAACGAACAGGCTATTCCTCTGATGAGCCATATGGCCCTGCGAGACTGGATTTGTGTGAGCATTGATTATCGCTTGAGCCCCACGGCGACGTTTCCGGAACACATCATTGACTGCAAGGAAGGCCTCGCTTGGGTCAAGGCCCACATTCAGGAATATGGTGGCAATCCTGACTTCATTATCGTCACCGGTGGTTCTGCAGGCGGCCACCTGTGCTCTCTATTGGCACTGACACCCAATGACCCCGCCTTTCAGCCTGGTTTTGAAGAGGTCAACACGCAGGTGCAGGGCGCCGTGCCTTTTTATGGTGTCTATGACCTGACCGACCAATACCAACTACAAAAGAACGCCGCACAGCGCGAGCTATTTGAGACCTCTGTATTGAAGATACCTTTTGAGGGCAACCTCAACCAATATCAGGCCGCTTCGCCGCAGCATCGCATCAATGCTGCTGCACCTCCGTTCCTGATTATTCATGGCGATAAAGACTCGTTGGTGCCCATTGAGTCAGCCAGAATGTTTGCCGAAAAGCTCAAAGATGTCTCGACGCAACCGGTGGCTTTCGCCGAGATCAGCGACGCCCAACATGCTTTTGATATGTTTGCTTCGCTGCGCAGTGAACACGTCAAACAAGGCGTTGAGCGCTTCCTTGCCTATCTGTACAGCCAGTATCTGGCGCAGAGCCAAAACCACGACGACACACAGACCATTATAGACCCCGGGGCTTAAACCCTGGGTCGAGCAGGGTAAACAAATGATCAAGCATGCGCAGCGTTAGCCCCCAGACTACCTCACCGCCGACGCTGTAGCCCGTATAAGCCTGGGATTGATTGCCGAACATGAACTCTTGTTCAGTCAGGGATCTGCCGGCATGCATATCGTCCAGCGATCCCCAGAGAATGTCAGCGACTTCATAATTGGGCGTCATAACAGGATCGGGGCTTTCAAGCACGTATACAACCGGCGTGACCACCATATCGATGTTTCTGCCGCGGGGATTGACCCTGACCTGCTCGAGTTGCCCCAAGTAACGACCATGCTGGCCCAAATCTAGGCCAATCTCTTCCCAGGTCTCTCGCTCGGCGGTATGTCGTATATCTCGATCTGAAGGCTCTCGGTGCCCGCCAGGAAAAGCCATCTGACCGGACCAGGGGTCGCCTTCCTTGCTCGCCCGAAGAATAAATAAGACCTCGGTATGCTCACCAGGCCGGATGATCGCGGCTACAGCGGCCTGCCGCGTCGCCTCGTTCATCGCGTACGCCGTAGGGCTGTGCTGCTCAAGGCGAGCGATAATAGAATCTATTTTCAATGTCGTCATACTCCCATAGTATGTGCACAACAGACAGATTCAAACCCTTGTCTGCGCAAAAATTCCTTCATCACAGGGCTGAATATGATCACCCAGGAATCGATAACCTGCACTTCTTTAAGGTCGAGCCTGCGTTTCGGCCTGCTTATCAGCCTGTTCTTGTCAATCACAACAGGCTGCGCTGTGAATCCCGTTACGGGAAAACGGGAGCTGAATTTCATCTCGGAGGGGCAGGAGTTGAACATCGGTGAAGCGCAATATGAGCCGTCTCAACAATCTCAAGGCGGCATCTTTAAGGTCGATCAAGCGCTGACACGCTATGTCAATAGGGTAGGACAGCGGGTCGCGAGGGTCAGCGACCGCGCACTCCCTTATGAGTTTGTTGTGCTGAATAATCCGGTCCCCAATGCTTGGGCATTGCCGGGAGGCAAGATTGCGGTGAATCGCGGCTTGTTGGTGGAACTCAATAGTGAAGCCGAACTGGCTGCCGTGCTCGGTCACGAGGTGGTGCATGCCGCCGCGAGACACGGCGCCAATGCCATGCAGCGAGGCCTGGTGATGCAGGGCCTGATGATGGCTACTACCATCGGTGCCGCCGGCTCTGAATATGGTAACTATATTGTCGGCGGCGCACAGCTAGGCGCGCAATTGGTCACGACCAAGTATGGCCGCGACGCTGAGCTCGAAGCCGACTACTACGGCATGCAGTATATGGCGCGAGCAGGCTACGACCCTAAGGCCGCTATTGGCCTGCAGGAAACCTTTGTCAGATTGTCACAAGGTCGAGCGTCAAGCTGGCTCGATGGTCTTTTTGCCAGCCACCCACCGTCCATGGAGCGGGTCGATAAAAACCGCCAAACGGCACTGGAACTCAGCGTTAACGGCGAGATCAACGAGGCACAGTACCGCGAGAAAATGGCGATCCTGACACGCCTTGCACCGGCCTATGCCGCCCAAGATGTTGCCAACAAGCTGGCTGCAAACAAGGATCTGCCTGCCGCCCTGATGGCAATTAATAAGGCCATTAAACTTGCCCCCAGCGAGGCCCGTTTTTACGGCGTTCAAGGCGAGATTTTGTTATCGCAGAAGCGCTATGCCAAGGCCGTAGCAGCCTATTCAACCGCCCTGAAAAAAGACAACAGCTATTTTGAATACTATCTGGGCCGCGGAATGGCCCGCGCCAGGCTTGGCGAAGCCCAGAGCGCCAGAGTCGATCTGGAACAAAGTTATCAATTGCTACCCACCGCGCTGGCTGGCAACGAGCTTGGTCAGATGGCCCTGACAGCAGGCAATACCACCACCGCAAAGGCATACTTTGAAACAGCGATGAACGCCGGCGGCGATCTCGGTGCGCGCGCTGGCGCGGCATTTACTCGCTTGGATATTGTCGATAACCCACACACCTACCTTCGAGCGCAGCCGGTGCTATCTAAGGATGGCGAACTGGTGGCTGTTGTGACTAACCCGACGGATCTTTTGATCAACAACATCAACGTCGCGATCAGCGCCGTGGTCAATGAGTTATCCGTCAATCGAACCCTGACCTTAACCCGACTGGCGCCGGGCACTCAACGGTCTGTCAGCAGTGGCTGGCAGCTTAGTGCGGAGCACCGGCTAACGAATGTCCGGGTTCGCGTTATTAGTGCAGACGCATCCGAGCCTCACGGCTCTTGAGAACCTCCGCAATAGCTATCGCCAGATGCTGACGAGAGTATGGCTTGCGCACGACAGTAATCTGCCGCAGGTCTTCGTCGCTCATGCCTGCCTCACGCAACACATCATCAGGATAGCCTGAGGTTAGCATCACCGGTGTATCCGGATAGCGCCCCCAGATCGCAATGGACAGGTCTATGCCGTTCATACCTGCTGGCATAACAACATCACTGAACACGAGATCGACGGTGACGCCGTCGGCGTCGAGTGACGCCAGTATCTCCAGCGCTGTGGGACCATCTTTGGCGACGATCACCTCGTAGTCGAGACTAGTAACAATAT
>JBLHRT010000096.1:0-9476 GCA_047626255.1 Candidatus Azotimanducaceae bacterium | reverse complement strand
GAGACCGCTGAGCGTGACAAGCGTCGCAAGCACCTGCGCGCAGAGTTCGCGGATAATCACGAATGGCAGCAATGCCTAGAGCGTGCCAGTCGACTTTATGTGGGTGAATGGTTGAACTTTACCTCTCCCAAGGGTGAAGACGAGATTGCCATCGTCGCTTGGACGAATACCGAACATGCCAATTATGTGTTTGTAAACCGTCGAGGCGTCAAGACCGTTGAATCGATTGTCGAAGATGTCGCCAGTGAATTTTATGCCGAGACTGCGCGAGTACTTGAGGAAGCTGATATTCCGCTGTCCGACAGGGCCTCTCACCGCATGTTACAGAATATGCATAATCAACTGACGCATCAGGCGAGTCATGATGATGTGACCGGTTTGATTAATCGTAAGGAATTTGAGCGTGCGTTGTCGGTGGCGCTGGGTCGTGCCAAGCGCGATGACAGTATGCACTTGGTCGCTTACTTTGATCTTGACCAGTTCAAGGTGATTAACAATGCCATCGGCCACGAGGCGGGTGATAAGTTACTAAAAGAAATCGCTGAGGCCATGGGCAAGCCCCTCAGTGATAATGGTGGCGTCCTGTCGCGGCTTGGTGGTGATGAGTTCGGCTTGTTGGTGGAAAAATGTGGAAAATCCGAGGCCCTCGAGTTAGTGAAAACGCTGTGTCAGGTAATCAAGGCCTATGCGTTTAACTGGAAAGAGAAGGTGTATCGTCTGACTGCTAGTTGCGGCGTGATGCATGTTGACAAAGGTGTCAGCTCGGCACAGGCCATTCTGCAGTGTGCTGATGCGGCCTGTTTTGCTGCTAAAGATGCCGGCCGAGACCGGACACAGGTTTATGAGCCTAATGATTCTGAAATGGGGCATCGACGCGGTGTGATGGACTTTGTCGCACAAGTTGACAAGGCGTTAGAAGACGATCGATTCGAGTTAAACTGCCAGATGATCGCGCCGATTGACAAGCATAGTGACGAAGACGTGCACTATGAAATTTTGCTGACCGTGCTCGATGATAATAACGAACCATTGCCACCGATGGACTTTATTATAGCGGCAGAGACCTACAACCGAATGGGTGCGATCGACCGCTGGGTTATAGCGCACGCCTTTGAGTTTATTGCGAGCAATATACTCAGCTTCAGTGATTTAGGCGCTTTCTCGATTAATATCTCGGGCAACTCGCTGACAGAAGATGATTTTATGGAGTTTGTTCTCGAGCAGTTTAAAAAGACCCGGGTGCCTACCAATATGATTTGTTTTGAGATCACCGAGACAGCAGCTGTTGGTAGTCTTGATGATGCCGTTGAATTTATTGAAAAGCTGCAGGTGCTTGGCGTGAAATTCGCGTTAGATGATTTTGGCACCGGTATGTCTTCATACTCCTACCTGCGCAGCCTGCCAGTGGATTATTTGAAGATTGATGGGGTTTTCGTTAAAGACCTTGAGACCAATCCTAATGACTATGCGGTGGTCAAGTCTATCAATGAGATCGGCCATTTCATGGGTAAAAAGACCATTGCTGAATATGTTGAAAATGACGCGGTGCTGGCAATCCTGAGCGAAATAGGCGTAGATTTCGCTCAGGGTTTTGGCATTGGCAAGAAGTTTCCTATCACTGAATTGCTAAAGTCAGGTTGACTCAACTAACGAGCAGACCATGTCGACGATTTGATCTGCTTCGGCGTCGCTGATAATCAGTGGTGGCAGTAAGCGTATAACCCGGTCGCCAGCGACGTTGATAAGCAGGCCTTGCTCGAGAGCCTTGTGGGTTAATTCGCCGCAAGGTGCGTCTAGCTCGATACCGATCATTAACCCTGCACCGCGAATATCCTTGACGCCATTGAGGCCAGACAAGCGAGCCCTGAATTGCTCAAGCATACGCTCTCCGAGTACTGCCGCACGTTCAGCCAATCCCAGTTGCTCTATTTGTTCTATCACCGTCAGGGCCACGCTGCAGGCAAGAGGGTTGCCGCCAAAGGTGGATCCATGATTGCCCGGTGTGAAGACGTTTGCCGCTTTGCCGCGAGCTAAGCACACCCCGATGGGAATGCCGTTACCCAGGCCCTTGGCCGTGGTGACAATGTCAGGCATCACGTCAGTATGCTGGTAGGCAAAGTATTTACCGGTACGCGCGTTACCTGTTTGGACTTCGTCAAGCACTAAAAACCAGTCGTTGGCGTCACAGATTTTACGCAATTCCGCCAGATACGCCGAGTCGGGCACCTGTATGCCACCTTCGCCCTGTACCGGTTCGACAAATATCGCCACCACGCTGCTATTGTTTTTTGCGATGTTACGAATGGCCTCCAAGTCGTTGTAAGGTGCACGCACAAAACCGTTCATCAGAGGCTCGAAGCCCGCATGGACTTTGCGACTTCCTGAAGCCGTTAGGGTTGCCATCGTTCGGCCATGGAATGCCGCATCGGTGACGATAATAGTCGGACTGTCGATGCCTTTTTGGCGGCCGTGGAGGCGACTGATTTTGATGGCGCACTCGTTGGCTTCGGCCCCTGAGTTGGCGACGAAGACATTGTCCATGCCTGAAATTTCAACCAGTTTGTCAGCGAGAGCCTCTTGCGTCTTTATTCTGTATAAGTTCGACGTATGAATCAGGCTGGCTGCTTGTCGTGCGAGCGTGTCAGCGACGGCGGGGTTGGCGTGCCCCAAGCCACAGACGGCGATACCTGACAGGGCGTCAAGATAGCGCTTGCCCTTGTCGTCAACCAACCAGGCCCCTTCGCCACTGTCGAAGACAACGTCCATGCGCCCGTAGGTATTCATGATTGAGCTGGTCATTAATTTTAAACTCCTGGGTACGCGTGAGGTCGGCGAAACCATCGATATTAACCCAGTGTTTACTGGCATTCTATGGTCTTCTGGACTGGTGGTCAGATCGCTGCTTATGTTGATACACTGGGGTCTCTAAAAATGTTGATGTGTTGAGGCCGTTATGTCCCAGTCTGCCATTGATCTGGCCATCTTGATCAGTCGGGTTGAATCCATTTGTGCTGAGATGGGTGCGGTGCTACAGCACGCGGCCTTCTCGCCGAACATCAAGGATCGCCTAGATTACTCCTGCGCGCTGTTCGATGCCCAAGGTCAGCTTTTTGCCCAGGCAGCACATATTCCCGTGCATTTAGGCAGCATGGCCTATGCTATGGCCGATATTGTCGACGGCATAGTGTGGCGGCAGGGCGATATGTTGGTGCTCAATGATCCGTTTCTGGGGGGCACCCATCTACCTGATGTCACGGTTGTCGCGCCGTTGTTTGTCGACGGCGAGTTGATCAGCTTTGTTGCCAATCGGGCGCATCACGCCAATATCGGTGCGGATACGCCCGGCTCTATGCCATTGTCACGCTCGCTGGAAGATGAAGGTTTGATTATTCCGCCGACATTGATGGTGCGTGACGGTGTACTGGTACCTGAAGCGCAGGCGCTGTTCGATAGTTTGCAAGGTGTTGACACCCACGGTGATATAGCCGCTCAACTCAGCGCTAATCGAGTCGGCTTGGCACGCCTGGAGGGCCTGATTACTGAGCACCCCGTCGATTGGTTTCAGCAGGGTGTTGAGCGTATCAATAACTACGGTGAACGCCTCGCACTGGCTGGGTTGGCTGATATTCCGGCCGGGGTTTACCACTTCGAGGATGTGATGGATGGTGACGGATTTGACGCCGTCGATGTGGTGATCAAATTGGCATTGCATGTTGATCAACACGGTGTTTTGGCAGACTTTACCGGCACCGCGGGGCAGGTGAATGGCAATATTAACTGTCCTTTGTCGGTTGCGGCGGCCGCCGTCTATTACGTGATTCGGTGCTTGCTACCTGATCAGACGCCAGCCTGTGCTGGCACTTTCCGTTGCATCAGAATTCAAGCGCCCCTGGGTTGTCTGCTCAATGCCCAGCGCCCAGCAGCCACGGCAGCGGGCAATGTGGAAACGTCCATGCGAATCGTCGATGTTGTGCTCGGCGCACTGGCGCAGGCCATACCTGATAAAGTGCCAGCTGCCAGTCAAGGCACGATGAACAACGTGGCCATGGGTAGTCATCAGCAACCCGTCTGGGACTACTATGAAACGCTGGCTGGGGGTATGGGTGCTAGCGTCGGCCAGCCAGGTTTGCATGGGGTGCAGTCGCATATGACGAATACGCTGAATACGCCCATAGAGAGTCTTGAGCGCCATTATCCTTTGCGTATCCGGGAGTATTCCATACGGCGGGGGTCTGGAGGCCAAGGGGCTATGTCTGGGGGTAACGGCCTGGTCCGCGAATTTGAGTTTCTGGGTCCAACCCAAGTGACCTTGTTAACGGATAGACGTGGACACGGCCCCTGGGGTTTAGCGGGCGGAGAGGCGGGTGCTTGCGGCCGAAACTGGCTGGACGGGGTTGAGTTGCCGGCAAAAGCCCAGATATCGGTGACAGCGGGACAGATATTGCGCATAGAGACCCCAGGCGGAGGCGGTTATGGGGCTGCGCCAGATATTCTGCTGAGTTGAAGCTGTGTAGAAGCTGTGTTGAAGTGCGGCTTTGCGGTTCAGCCTACAAAAAAATCTTGAGATGACTGAGCATCAGCGTCGAAAAGCGTTAGAATAGTACCTGACCAGATTAGCCGCTGCCAAGTGAAGGTCGGCGGACATTCACTAAACGATTCACTAAACAACCGCGCCGCCAACGCGTTGAGTCAAGGAAAAAGAAGATTATGGAAATTGAAGAGACTATCAAATCGCAAATTGCTGAAAATCCGGTATTGATTTATATGAAGGGCTCTCCTGATGCGCCTCAGTGTGGTTTTTCTGCCCAGGCCACGCAAATCCTGATGGCTTGTGGCGAGCGCTTTGCCTACATCGACATTCTATCGAATCCGGACATACGCGCTACCCTGCCATCGATTTCTGACTGGCCAACATTTCCACAGTTGTTTGTCGGCGGAGAACTGGTCGGTGGCTGCGATATTATCGGTGAGATGCACCAGTCTGGTGAGTTGCAGCCAATGATCAAGGCTGTCTCTGTTGACGACGAGTAGTTAGCGAAGAGTCATCAACGCAGGGCCTTTAGCGAAGAGTCATCAACGCAGGGCCTTTAGCGAAGAGTCATCAACGCCGGGCCGCTCGTGAAGCGTCATCAACGAGCGGTCGCCAGGCAATTGATCGCGGGTGAACAGCCGCTCGTTAAGGCCTGGCGCTGCTTAGCCCAGACCTAGGTGATGACTGTCGGCGGGCAAGCCACCCAAGGCTTTCCAGCGATTGACAATCAGGCAAAACAAATCCGCGGTCTTATCACAGTCATAGTCGGCTGAGTGCGCCTCGTTAGCATCAAACCCAAGTCCTGCCACTTGGCAGGCACGTGCCAACACCGTTTGCCCGAAGGCGAGTCCACACAGGGTCGCTGTGTCGAAACAGGAGAACGGGTGAAATGGGTTGCGCTTGATGTTGGTTCGCTCCACGGCGGCATTTAAAAAACCTAAGTCGAAGGCTGCATTGTGCGCAACCATAACCGCGCGTTGACAGCCAGTGTCACGCATTTGATGGCGCACAGAGCGAAATATCGCTGCCAATGCGCGTTCTTCCGGTACGGCCATGCGCAGAGGGTTGTCTGGGTCTATGCCGGTAAACTCTAGGGATGCAGCCTCGATATTAGCGCCCTCGAAGGGATCGACATTGAAAAAATGGCGTTCTCCTGGAACGAGTTGGCCGTCCTCATCCATCTCGAGAATGACCGCTGCGGCCTCCAGCAGCGCATCAGTACCGGCGTTAAAGCCTCCCGTTTCGAAGTCCACCACCACGGGTAAAAAGCCGCGGAAGCGATGGGCAATCGGTTTTTTTGACTCTATCAATGCAATTCCTTAGGTCTAAAGGTGTAAAGGGGTTGGTCAACTGACCTGCCACGCAACGGAGGTGCCCGTGCGGATCGGCATGAGTTGCTCGTTGCCAAATGGCAGCCATTCAGGGACCGTCCAGCTGGATTCTTGCAGCGTGATGGTATCGGTGTTTCTCGGAATTTGGTAGAAATCTGCGCCAAAGAAGCTAGCGAAACCCTCGAGCCTATGCAGCGCGTCAACCTCGGCGAAAACCTCCGCATACAACTCAATGGCCGCGTGAGCGGTGTAGCAGCCTGCAGCGCAGCCGCAGGCATTTTCTTTAGCGGATCGCGGATGGGGGGCGGAGTCAGTACCCAGGAAAAACTTGCTACTGCCCCCCGTCGCGGCTTCCAGCAATGCTTGCTGATGGGTATTGCGCTTGAGTACGGGTAGACAGTAATACAGCGGTTTGATGCCCCCTACTAACATGTCATTGCGGTTGTATAACAGGTGGTGAGCGGTAATAGTGGCCGCGACATTAGGGCCGGCAGACGCGACAAAGTCGACGGCGTTGCCGGTGGTGATATGTTCCAAAATCAGCCGGAGATCAGGGAACGTCTCACTGATATCGCGTAAGTGCCTGTCAATAAACACGGCCTCACGATCAAAGATATCTATTTGCGGATCTGTGACCTCGCCGTGCACGGCGAGGGGCATATTCTCTTCTTGCATGACTTCAAATAACGGATATAGGCTTTTGATCGAATCAATGCCTGCCTCAGAGTTAGTGGTCGCTCCAGCGGGATAGAGTTTGAACGCCAAGACAAATCCTGACTGCTTTGCCTCACGAATGACTGCCGGTGTCGTGTTGCGTGTGAGATACAGGGTCATCATAGGTTTGAAGGTCGATTTCCCGGGCACAAGGGCAAGAATTCGATCGCGGTATTGTCGAGCAGCGTCGACACTGTCTACCGGCGGCACCAGATTTGGCATGATCAGGGCGCGACCGAAATAGCGCGCGATGTCGCCTACCGTGGCAGGCAGGTAGCTGCCGTCGCGCAAATGGACATGCCAGTCATCGGGACGGGTCAGAGTGATGCTTCGCATTGTGTAGTCTGCCGGTGGTCAAATTTTGCCTATTGTACTTGCCAAGCCACCTAAACACGACCCGCAGGTGGCAATGAGTTTACTGGGCGGTCGATTCCTCGCGTGTAGGCGGTTAAGGCTTAAGATCTGCTGCGGTCGGCCGATAACCTTAGAGAGTTTTTTCGATTATTGGCTAGCCATGCGCTTTATTGTCTTCCTATATGCTTTGTTATTTTGCATCCCCGCTTGGGGATTCAGGTATATGACGATGCTGGAAAATAGTGGTTGGCAGAACCAAGGCAGTCCTTTCGACTGTCGGCTGAGCCACCCTGTTACCGGCTTTGGTGATGGCCGTTTTAGTCACGTGGCAGGCGGTGAGCGACAATTTATTCTTACCCCTCGCGGTCTGGCGTTTGACGAGGCTCGTGTGGATGTTAGCGCTGTGCCTCCGGTTTGGCTGCCGGGTCGTCCGTCGCGTGATCTAGCCGGTTTGATGGCTGTATCGTCGCCCCTGACCCTCGGCCCGGATCTGGCGACGGTGTTACTCGTAGAGCTGTTAGCCGGTATGCAGGTCAGCTTTCAGGGTATCGTTAAGGAGACGCGCGCCGAGCCTTTCGAGGTGCTGTTATCCCCTGCAAGCTTCTCTCGTGAGTATGAGCAATTTCTTGTCTGTGAGTCGAAGCTATTGAGTGCCGGGTTCCACGATGTTGAGCGTACGCGCATTCAGTACGCAAGCAGTGAGATAGACATTCCCAGGCCAGGTCGACGCGTGCTAGAGCAGATCGCCGAGTATGTGTTGGCCGATCCGAAGATCAAAAGCCTGTATGTCGATGGCCATACTGATGATACGGGGTCGCCGGCAGATAATGTGCGTCGCTCGGAGCAGCGTGCACGTCAGGTGACCGATTATTTGGTGGGGCTGGGTGTCGCTGCCAAGAAGATTGTGACGCGCTATCACGGCCAACAATATCCTGTTGTGAAGAATTCGTCGGCGTCGAATCGCTCGAAGAATCGTCGTACAACCATTCGTTTAAGTCGCGCGGCACCCATCAGACCGGTCATACCGGCGCCCGTTGAGAATGAGGCCCCGGATGCTGCCGCAGAGGACGCCGCTGATACGCAGGCCTCAACCACGACCCAAACACCGGTTTCAAAATAACGGCATGATGCTCTTGTCGCGTTTTTGGCGTAACAGGGTATGACCCTGGCGCCACAGGCCAACGTGAACATCCGCGTGCCTACCTGCCGGCTATCTGCTGGGCGTTCTCCACTGAGTTTTGCTAAGATAGGCGCTTTTCATCGTTGGCGAAGCAAATATGGCAAAGACTTCTGGTTTGAACAAGATCGTTCTGTCCTACTCCGGTGGGCTCGATACCACGGCAATTCTTAAATGGCTGCAGGAGACCTATGATTGTGAGGTCGTGACCTTCACAGCAGATTTGGGTGACGGCGATGACTATTCGCCGGTGCGACAAAAAGCGCTGAATTCGGGAGCCGTCGAGGCCTATGTCGATGATATGCGCGAGGAATTTGTCAAAGATTTCGTCTTTCCCATGTTCCGTTGCAACACCGTTTACGAGGGCGAGTACTTATTAGGCACGTCGATTGCCCGGCCGCTGATTGCCAAGCGCCTGGTGGAGGTTGCCGCGGAAACCGGTAGCGATGCTATCTCGCACGGTGCCACGGGCAAGGGTAATGATCAGGTGCGGTTCGAATTGGGCGCCTATGCCCTAGACCCTGATATCAAGGTGGTCGCGCCTTGGCGTGAGTGGGACCTGAACTCACGTGAATCACTCTTAAGCTTCTGTGAGAAGCACCAGATACCTGTCGACCGTAAGCACGAGGGTACTAAATCACCCTATTCTATGGATGCCAATCTGCTGCATATCTCCTACGAGGGTGGCCTTTTGGAGGATCCTAATGCGGAACCAGAGGAAGCCATGTGGCTCTGGTCTGTTTCTCCTGAGCAGGCGCCCACGACTCCAACCTATCTTGACCTTACCTATGCCCGTGGCGATGTCGTCGCTATCGACGGCAAGGTGATGTCGCCTGCGACAGTATTGACTTATTTGAACAAGGTGGGTGGAGAAAATGGCATCGGTCGCACAGATATTGTTGAGAATCGCTATGTTGGCATGAAGGCACGTGGTTGTTATGAAACGCCGGGTGGCACTATTTTGCTGCGCGGCCATCGTGCCATGGAGTCGATTACGTTGGATCGCGAGTTGGGTCACCTCAAAGATGAGTTGATGCCGCGTTATGCCACGTTGATTTACAATGGCTATTGGTGGTCGCCAGAGCGTTTGGCGCTGCAGGCCTTGATCGATGAGTCACAGGTTTATGTGAACGGCACCGTCAGGCTGAAACTCTATAAAGGCAATGTGATTGTTGTGGGTCGTGAATCTGCCGATGACTCCCTATATGACGGCAAGATCGTGACCTTTGAGGACGATGCGGGTGCTTATGACCAGCAGGATGCTTCCGGGTTTATCCGTCTCAATGCGCTGCGTCTGAGGGTTGCTAGCAAGAAGGGACGTAAGCTCAAGTAGTTCGTCTGGCAGGATCTGTATGCGTTAATCATCCAG
>JBLHRT010000095.1:0-9546 GCA_047626255.1 Candidatus Azotimanducaceae bacterium | reverse complement strand
CCACAGCATTCGATACATCACAAGCACGGGTCAAGGACGCAGGCCCAAACGCTTCGGCAAAAATGCGCGCATCAGCAACGCCGAGAGCCCGCAGTAGTTCATACACGTCTTGCATAAAACCAGAAGGCCCACACAGATAAAAATCATAGTCATCTAACGGTAATATGGCCTGCAGCAACTCAGCGCTGATACGGCCCTGCTGATGATAATCATGCCCCGCCGTGAGCGTATCGTCGACCTGGCTGAGGGTCCAGAAACTGCGAATGCGACCATCGGACTCAAGCGCAATCTCATCAAGTTCATCGAAAAAACCGCGTTGCTGGACATCCCGCGCAGCGGTAATGAGCGTCAACGCACGCATACGGCGAGTACGAAACCCCTCGATCAACGCATGTCTTGCCATGGACAACATCGGCGTAATACCAATACCCGCAGAAAGCAGCACCGCCGGTCGCGCCTGCGACATGTCAAGATGGAAGTCACCGCGAGGCGACTTGGCCGACACTAGCGCGTCGATGCCAATACTGTCATGCAAGTAACGCGAGAACACCCCGTCACGCTTGACGCTAATGCGAACAAGATCGTCGCCGGGCGCACTAGACACCGTATAGGTTCTAATTAACGGGCGATCATCAACCGTGGCTTTCATCGTCAGAAACTGACCGGCCTCAAAGACCGCTGGCGTGTGGCCCTGCGCCTGCAAGTAAAACGATTTGATGACGCTACTCTCATCAACCACCTTGACCACTTTATAGGGCAACCACTGGTCTGCACGTTGCTGCGCCAACCGCAATGCATCAGCCTCTTCCCAACTGCCAGTGAGCAACGTATTCGGCGAGTATTCATGCAACTTCCAGCGCACCGGTAACACATGCTTTTGTAGGCGACCATGATCTAGGTGGAACGTCCACAACCGCTCGGCGCCAGCAAAGTGTTGGGCGTCATCAGACTGCTCATCAGGGCTCTCATCAGGACTGTCATCAGAGCTCTCATCTGAGCCCCAGAGCACCTCGACCCTGCCTGTTAGGGTCAGCAGATGGCCCCGCTTGAAGTCGAGAAAAAGCAAACCTGCCTTGGGGGTCAGCTGAAAATTGCCTAGAGTATTAAAGTGGTTATTACCTAAATAGTCGGGGATCGTCAGCGTGTTGCCTTCAACACGAACAAACCCGGGCTTGCCTCCACGATGCGACACATCAGCGCCGTCACGCGCAAGCAGACTGTCAGCCTGGTTGTAACTGGCGACGAAGAACGTATCACTGGCTTCGATCAGCGCCCGCGTCTCATCGTCAAACACTGTGATATCTTCCACTACTGGTGCGGGCATAACACCCGGGTCTACCTTTACCAGCTCACGGTCCTGAATATACTGCGGGCAATTACCAAAGGCCTGATCAATAGCTAATTCAATTCGCCCATCGCTTACCTGCGTCACATGCGCTGCCAGCCGATTGCGTCGGCGCGTATCAAGCTCGATGCCCAACAACCCCAAGCGCCGACCCCGTTGAAGAGAATCGGCCAGCGGGTCACCCGCCAGCGCACGACTGTCAATCGTTAAGCGACGCGGGTGGGTGGAGCCAATAAAGCCCGGCTCATTGAGCAATATAGAAGCCCAAGGCCAGCCATCATCATCAGCGTGACCGACAAAGATAAAAGGCAGCTGCCTGTAGAAGGCTTGATGCTGGTCAGGCATATGATCGCGTACCACCTTGCGACCAAAACGCTCCATTTTGTCGCGCACACCCAGCAACGTCTGCACCTGTTGCTCGCCCTGATGAAACGGCGAATCAGTAGTCACATCTACTATCTCGGTCATTACGGCCCCCTGACAGTCTCGAATAAATTTTGTGTCATCGTCTGCATCGCCTGCATCGCTTACATCGACAACACAAGACGAGGCCCGATAACACGCCCAGCACTATTGGCTCGCGCGCAGACCTACTGGCGTTTTTTGCATAGGCACAAAACCTGGCAATGCCTCGAAGCGCTGCAACCAGGCAGTGACATTGGCATACGCGTCAAGGCTGACATCACCTTCAGGCGCCTGGGCGATATAGCTGTAGTTCGCCACATCGGCGAGCGTTGGCGTGTCACCGACTAACCAGTTGCGACCAGCGAGCTCCGCGTCAAGCACTGCCAGCAGTGCGTGGGACGATGCCATCACCTTGTCTTTGTCGATACTGGCGCCGAAGACATTAGCCAGCCTTGCCAGCGCCGGACCGAAAGCCAGCAGGCCAGCGGCGATCGACAAGTAACGTTGCACGTGGGCCAACGCTACCGGCGACTCAGGTAACCAGCTACGCGTGGCATCATACTTGGCGGCGAGATAGGTGATGATGGCATTGGCGTCGGCCAGCGTGACATCGCCATCTTCGAGTACCGGCACCTGCCCCAATGAATTCTTCTGAAGAAATTCGGCGGTCTTGTGCGCACCATTGGCCAGATCGACGTTGATGATTTCTGCCTCCAGACCCAGCAAAGACAGAAAGACTTCGACGCGATGTGAGTGACCGGAGAGGGGGAAGCTATAAAGTGTGAGTGCTGACATGATCATTTCCTTTTGTGGTTGATAAATTCGACGCTCGAGAGCCGCTTAAGTGATTTGGCTATTCGATGCAGAGCAGTATCAACGTCTTCGACACATTGATAAACAGCACTTCCATAGAATCTTTGTCAATGCTATGTTGACAATCTATGGACACATTAGAAGGCATGAAGACCGTTGTTGCGGTGGTGGAGACCGGTTCATTCACCGCCGCCAGCGTGCGCCTGAATATCTCCAAGGCGCTTACCAGCAAGTATGTGGGGGAGGTTGAACGGCGCATGAATGTGCGGCTGTTTCAGCGCTCAACACGCAAACTGGCGCTCACCGAGGTGGGCAAGACCTATTACAGGCATGCACTGTCATTGCTTGAGCAGTTTACGGCGTTACAAGACAGCGTCAGTGGCGAGCAATCCTCGCCTCAGGGTCTGCTGCGTATCAGCGCCCCCGTGGCCTTCGGAGAAATGAAGCTGGCGCCGCGCATTCCTGAATTCATGACGCGATATCCAGACATCCAGTTAGAACTGATACTCAGCAATGGCTTAGTGAATATGCTCGAAGAAGGTATTGATGTCAGGATTCGGCTTGGCGGCGTCGATGACTCCACCTTGATCGCCCGTCATATCAACGACCTGCCGTTAACGCTCTGCGCCTCACCAGATTATCTGTTGCAACATGGCACGCCGACGAGGCCCGGTGACATCAGCCAACATAATTGCATACTCGACAGTAATTTTCGTATGGGTAAGCAATGGCCCATACAGGCGCCTGACGGCACACTAACGTCGGTCGCCGTACACTCGCGCGTCTCTGCTAGCAGCCCCAGTGCAGTGTGCGAAATTGCCATCGCCGGTGGCGGCATCGGTATGGTGCCAGACTTCATCGCCGCCCCAGCACTCAAGCAAGGATTGCTGCAGGAAGTGCTACCCGGTTATAAGACCATGGAATTTGGTTTGTTTGCGCTGTACCCCCATCGTCACTATCTGCCGATAAAAGTCCGCTGCTTTATTGATTTCCTGGTAGCGAAGTTTTCTAGCTGAACGCGCCCCGTACAGAGCCTGACAGCGAACGAACTATCTCTGCCAAGGCGTCGTTGGCAAGGCTGTCGTTGGCGACACAGTCGTTGGCAAAACAAAGGTGGCGATATACAAGTCTTCCACCTCTAGTCTCGCCCACGGCGTCTTTCGCAGAAACTTCAGACTCGACTGCACACTCGGGTCTTGCTTGAAGCAATTGATGTTGACCCGGGCGGCAAGCCCCTCCCAGCCCAACTGCTCGCTCAACCGAGTCACGATGTATTTCAACGTCAGGCCATGCAAGGGGTTTTGTGGTTGTTCGCTGCTCATGGCTCGACTCCGTTGTTGCCGTCTTCACATAATTTTTCTACCAGTCTATACCGATTGGTGCATGGCGTTCACCCCACGCGGCGAATCAGGTATACAATCCAACCAACTCATCGCCCGCCACACCCGGAATACACCCATGTCGAATTCGCACCATGTTTTGCCTCAGCCGAGCAGGCACATCAACGTGACGACGACGCCGTGAGCCACATCTGGTTACTACGCCTAGTGCCCACAGTGAAACATGGCCGCTGGATTTGCGCCGCCTTGCTATTTGTGACTATCGCCGGATTGATTGCACTACAAAGATACCTAGACCCCGCTGACGGGAGACCCTTGAGCTGGCCCACAGCGATGTTCTTCTGCGTGGTGATAGCCTATATCGTCCCCGTCTTTCACTTCATCACAGAACATACCGAGAGAGCCTTCGATGATCTGACACCGCATTTGAAACTCGACGGGGCAAGCATCAAACAACACAGGCGCGATCTCAGCTATAGGTCAACGCAATGGCAATGGGCACTGCTGGCGCTCAGCACCAGCCTATGGCTGATCCAAAGCTGGTTGCTAGCGGGCAGTCTGACCGCTGCTTTGCAAGCACTTATCGGCAGCCCCACGGAGTTTATCAACGCCATATTGCCCCTGTTAGTATGGACCACAATGACCACTGCTATCGGCAACTTGGTCTTTAATGCACGCGCATTTCGGCGGCTCACGCCCGTTATTGATGTTGACGTGCTCAACACGGGCATACTCACACCGGTTGGCCGCATGGCCGTCAGCTCAACCTTAATGGTTATTGGTGCTCAGGCATCACTTTCCATTATGTGGCTTGGGGGCACCACGAATCCTTGGACTACCATCCCTGGCTTATTGACGACAAGCACTGCACTGGTGTACTTGTTTATTGCACCGGTATGGCCCCTGCATAAGGCCATCAAACACGCTAAGGCAAAGGAAATCGAACATGTGCAAAACTCCATAAATGCCTACAAACTGTCACCGACCCAAGACTACGCCGCCATCGCACCCTTGCTCATCTACCGTAGGGAGATCAGCAAGATCTCAGACTGGCCAACGGACATCAACGTCATAACCCGCCTTGGCCTGTACCTTATCATCGTCCCGTTGACCTGGGTGGGCGCCGCGCTGATAGAAAATGCGGTTGACATGTTTATCGGCTGACCTGCTCAAAAGCTCACATCTGCGGCGCGCTCATTTACGGCGCAGTGCTGGCATTGGTTCTCATTACGGCCAAGTTCCCGTATATTCCTTCGCCTGAACTCAAAAATCGATTGTGTTATGCAGCAGACCCGACTCACCCTTATCATTCTTGCCCTCGGCCTTATACAGTGCTTAGCGTTAACGCTCATGGCCCTGACGCCTCTGCCTGATAACATCGGCGGCGTGGCTCACGGGATTTACAACGGCATGCGCGCTGGCGGCAACGGCAGCGCGCGCTACCTACCCATTGCGCAACTCGCCTACGGATTTCAAGTCGTGGTGCTGGCGCAGATCTGCTGCATGCTAGCGTTGGGTGTTAAACCCGCACGGCGCTCAGCATTTTTCTGGGCCATGCTGACGGTTTGCTTTGGTCTGGGGGTTTTTGTCTGGACCATGCTAGTGACATCCTATGAGCAGTTTCTCGCCACCGGCGAAACCGCGATGGTGGCTGGTTTTCCTGTCGCCACAAGCTGGCTCGTGTACGCCATTTGGCTAGCCGGACTGGGCTTCGTGGCACTGTACGTGTTCGGATTCAAAGCCTATGTCTGGTCCGATGATGATCAAACTGAATTTGAGCAAATCGTTAAGCAATACAGCCCCGAGACACCCCAGGCATAAAAGCCCGCTGCACAGCACACCGAGCCAACAACCAATAGCCACCAACCATCACCTTAAGGATTTTCGTGGAAGACTTTCGTCAAGAGATCATTTTATCTGCCATTGGTATCTACATGGTTTTCTGCATTGCTGTCGGCCTTTGGGCGATGCGCCGCACACACTCCTCCAGCGACTTTTTTATTGCTGGGCGCAGCCTAGGCCCCATCGTCGTGGCACTGGCTATTTTCTCCAGCACGCTCAGCGGCTTTGGCTTTGTTGGCGGTCCCGGCCTTGTCTATTCTCAGGGCGTCAGCTCATTTTGGATGATTATTCTCTCAACCACGGGCTATGCATTGGGTTTCTTCTTAGTGGCCAAGCGCATTCGAATGATCGCGGAAGTGCGTGACGCCATTTCTTTGCCCGATATCGTCGCCGCTCGTTATCGAAGCGAAGCCGTCCGTTTTCTTATCGCCCTGACCATCGTACTGGGCGTTATGGGTTACCTGGCAACTCAGATACTCGCCATGGCCGTTGTTATGAAATCTTTGCTGAGTGGCACGGTCATGTTTGCGGATATCAGCCTGATTACCTGCGTCGTCGTCTCATCGACAGTGCTGGTGTTCTATTGCGTTACCGGTGGCATTATCGCCTCGGTATACACCGACGTAGTGCAAGGCGGCATCATGATGGTCGCTGGCGTACTGATACTCTATACCGCGACGCAAATCTTCGATGGCGGATTTGCCGAGGCCAGCCAGATTATTATGCGCGATGACGCTGAGTCAATGATGCCGTTCGGCACTGCCGGTGTTGTGACGTGTCTTGGCTGGGCCTTCATTTTTGGCTTGGGGATCGCCGGCCAGCCACACCTAGTGACCAAGATGATGATGAACAGGAACATTGCCGACAATCGCACGGTACTGCCTGTATCCGTCATCGGCTATGCTTTTGCCGCGCTATTGTGGATTTCGATTGGTACGGTCATGCGGGCGTTGGTCATAGATGGTCAGACTGACCCTCTGACATCACCAGACCAAGCTGCACCCTTCTTTCTGTCGGTATTTGCGAGCCCGATACTTGCCGGCATTGTGTTCGCCGGGTTGTTTGCCGCGATCATGTCTACCGCTGACGCTTTCCTGAATGTCGGGACTGCTGCCCTGATTCACGACATGCCGAAGGCTTTCGGCGCCAAAGAAATTACTAACGAGCTGTTTAAAGCGCGAGTGGTTACCGTGATCCTAGCTGTCGCAGCCGCCATCATCGCATTGGCCAGTGATACGCTGGTGGCCTTGCTCGGCACCATTGGCTGGGGCACCTTCGCCGCAGCCATATTCCCCGTACTCGCTATCGGTCTAAACTGGAAAGGCGCCACCAAGGAGGGCGCCATTGTCGCTATCGTCAGCAGCCTAGTGATTAACGTAGTGGTCAACGTCGCATCAATTGCCCTACCACACGGCATGAACGCCGGCTTCTTAGCCTTTGTCAGCTCCATCGTGTTATTTATTGGCGTGTCTTTGATGACCCAACGCGGCAACACGTTGGATGAAGATATTGACAGGATGATGGATTTTTAGCTGGAGATTTTCGACTGCTGATAGTTCTCAATACCAACCTTCTCGATCAGACTAATTTGCGTTTCTATCCAGTCAACATGCTCTTCTTCTGACTCGAGAATTGACGCAAACAGGTCACGACTGACGTAGTCGCTGACGCTTTCGCTATGGGCGACGCCCAAACGCAAGTCAGGTATCGCGCGCATTTCGAGCGCGAGATCGCACTTGAGCATCTCTTGCGTATTCTCACCGATCATGAGCTTACCCAGGTGCTGCAAATTAGGCAGTCCCTCAAGAAACAAGATACGCTCGATCAGTTGATCGGCGTGCTTCATCTCATCGATGGACTCATGGTATTCATAATCAGCGAGCTCCGCCAACCCCCAGTCTTTGTACATCCGCGAGTGTAAAAAATAC
This sequence comes from Candidatus Azotimanducaceae bacterium, assembly GCA_047626255.1. Lineage (GTDB taxonomy): Bacteria > Pseudomonadota > Gammaproteobacteria > Pseudomonadales > Azotimanducaceae > UBA4582. The sequence continues at coordinate 1,873 of JBLHRT010000095.1, read as the reverse complement.
TGATTGATGGCAACCAATTCATTACCCAATACCTTATTCAGCAGCTCAATAACCTTGCTGTCGCCTTTCACGCGGAACTCCTCTTCATTGATTTCAATGTGGTTGAATGTGACTACATTTTATTAACGGGCTGCTCCCTATGAGCAATCGATGAGCACCCCAAGCACATGCTATGTTGCGGTCTAGCACCGAAGTCGAGCAGCATACGCAAAACCGGAATCCTGTCCTGTCGTCATCGGCGGTTTCATCAGCGCCAGCTGAGCCTGCAGAACGTCATTGGCTAAGCACGCGCACTGGCCGCACTGACTCGCGACACCTAGCCGATCGCGCAGACCGTCCAGGTCTTGGACACCCTGCAGTGCCGCTTCGCGAATGGCACTATCGTTGACGTTATTACACAAGCAGACATACATAATCGGCACACATCCTGATGACATATGCCTAAACGTTAATCTAAATGCGAATCATTGTCAAACGCATAAAGGGACGGCTTAACCACGACGCTTAGCCGAGCACCCCCACAACAGGTGTTGCTCCATCGCCCTAAGCTCACGTAAGCTGGCGCGCGACCATAGATTTTGCGGGAGAACGCATGCACATTAGGCTGGCGGCAGTGTTAGTAGTATGGGTAGGTTTGAGCTCAGGGGCTTATGGCTGGGGCGCGACAGGACACCGCGTGACCGGAGACATAGCACAGCAGTACCTTGCGCCTCAGACACAGCTAAGGGTGACGGCGCTGCTGGGCACGCAAGACCTTGCCCGGGTATCAACCTTTGCTGACGACATGCGGTCATCCCCCGATCTCTTCTGGCAGAAAACGGCGAGCCCTTGGCACTATGTCACCGTACCCGAGGGCAAGCGCTATAGCGATGTCGGCGCCCCGCCAAAAGGGGATGCTATGCAGGCCCTGACCCAGTTTGCGGCCACCCTGCGCAACCCAGACGCCAGCGCTGATGACCAACGCCTGGCACTGAAGTTTGCGATTCATCTGATCGGCGACCTTCACCAGCCCCTACATGTTGGCAACGGCACTGATCGCGGCGGCAATAGCGTCAAACTTGAATGGTTTGGCAAACCCTCCAATCTGCATCGCGTTTGGGACACGGACATGATCGCATCAACAGACCTGTCGTACACCGAGCTTTCGCGCTGGTTGAATCGCGAGATCACAGACTCACAGCGCGAGTTGTGGCGCGAACCGAACCCACTGGTCTGGATCAACGAGAGCTCGGCCTTACTACCCAAGATCTATCCTGAAGGCGCGCGTCTAGGCTACGACTATCGTTACGCACACTTTTCCACACTCGAACGTCGACTCAGCCAGGCGGGCATCCGCATCGCGGCCTGGTTAGACTGGGTCTATACGCCGCCGCGACGTTGAGCCCACATCCTGGAATTAGAATTTGACTGACGTGGATTCAATCCTTTAGTGACGTGAATAGTGTGGGCAAAAAATTAGCTGGGCGCGATGGGTATACGGGAATCAATCAATAAAGTGGCAGTGTTGTCTCACTTAACTGCACCATCAGTCTATTGGCAGCCAAACCAGACATGTCGTGCGGATTGAAGGTTTTAGCGCCTGAATATTTGATGCTGATGAGCTCAATTAAATCTTTATCATCAATTAGACCCATATCCCATCTATTGAATTGCCTTTCATGGATATCTTGATATGTTAAAAGAACAATATTTTTATGGCGCTTGTCATTCACGATCATGTGATAAATCTTGTTAACACAAGCGCGCGATCCTTCTAGGCACTGCAGGAAATGCCCGTTATGGAAAAAGAGCGCGCCCGTTACGCCCAAGTCGCGATTATTTTCCTGTGCTGTTGCGTGGATGTTTTTGATGTCTTCGGGCTCAAGCGCATATG
>JBLHRT010000094.1:0-9548 GCA_047626255.1 Candidatus Azotimanducaceae bacterium | reverse complement strand
CCGCTTCGGCCACGTCAACCATCTGCAGGTAAGGATCTGAACTACTCTCCAACAAGCGTTCGAGGTAGTAGTCGATACTTGTCAAAGCATCAGCTAGGTCATCCATCTCGACCAACTCAGGCACAGGCTGGGTGCCGAGCAGTTCAAACTCAACATACTGCGCACAAGCGAGTAACACATCGCCAGATCGCTGCTGGTTAACCATCGACAATCCGCCCCGCAAATCTCTCAGAGCTGGCGCCAGATCTTCAAGCTTATCCTGACTGAATTCGGACGTCACAAACTCAATAATTTTGTCACGAGCCTGAGCGAGACCATTGCGGGTTTCTCTGATGACCGATGCCTCAGCCTCATTGAGGCTAGCAAAATTATCGTTACTGCCATCCTCGGTGACACCGCTCATCGAGCGCAATGAAGCCTCGATCTGCAAAAAGGCACCGGCCATTTCAATCAACTGATCGTCATGGGCCTCGTCAGCCTGATCGTTGATTTTATCTATGGTCAAAAGCTGCTGGACTACTGTCTGCTGATGGTCTTGCAGCCCAACCACAGACAAGGTGCTACCAATCTGCTTCAACCCAGGTACAAGATCTAGAATATCTTGCTTGGTCTTGGCGCCCGACCTGACATACAAGTCAAGCTTGTCCGTAATACTGGTTAACTCTTCAATCAGAATATTCGCGACAGCCGCCAGCGTCTCGTCGTCGGGGCCAAAGTTTGTATTCGAGGAAAGCTGGGGTAGAAGATCTTCGCGCTGATTAAACTTGATTCTGGCAGCGGCAATACGTGGCGTTACTTTCGTTGCGTCGTTAACGAGACCAAGCAAACGTTGCCCAAGCTCAACCGAGGCCTGCCCAAGCACTGCAGCACCTTGTTCGCCTAGGCGCTTAATCTCGCCATCCAGGGCCTTGAGCTGACTAGCCAGACTGTTATCAAGCTTGATAGCACCGGCGCTAACACCCTCGATCACTGCCAGACCGAGCTGAAACAAGTGCGCCATGCCCGAGTCACCCGTGAGCTTACCCAGGCGAGTCAATACTTTACCCAACAAGCTCAGGTTGTCTCGCGGAGCCTCCTTTCGCAATAACCCTGCTAGGGCAGCTTGATAATGCTGACGTAGCTTTTTCACCGTCACGGCACCGCGGTCTGCCTCGAACGCCGTCTGATCAACAATATCTGCTTCTTGCTCGAACCAGTTCACCGCAACGCCCGATGATTCGCCTGAGGTGGAACCAGCCCGAGGCGCCTCACCACGAGCGATGCGCAGTTCATTAACCAGCAGGTCAGCAAACTCTGGCGAATCACGTTGCTCGCGGTGAATACGATCCAAGTAGCCTGGCATTTGCAGGATCGCCTGCATCAACGCCTCCTGCCCCTTCGCTTCATCGGGCAAAGACTGATTCATCATACCTTGCGCCAGCTCTTCCATCTCTGCCGCAATGTCGGTCGGACCCGTCAATTGCACCATTTTCAGCGTGCCATGAACCTGATGAATAGCTGTCAGACAGGCGCGCATACTGCTTGAATCTTCACTCGAGTTCGCGACCGCCTCGAGGGCGTATTGCGCCTGCTCAAGGGTCTGGGATATCTCCCTCTTGATCCAGTCAAGTGCTACATAATCCTGGGTCGCGCTCATCGTTTTCCCATTTTAGCTAGCTGTAAACAACGTTTCCTGTCGATTCGACATTCGGTGATTTTATCTGCTGGGTAGTTTGAAACCTGTGACCGACGACCGCAGATCGTTGGTCATATCAGCCAGATTACCAACGGCGGTCGCCGTTGACTTGGTACCTTCGGTAGTTTGAGAGGTAATTTCTTCAATACTCTTCATCGTATTAGATATCTTGCCAGCAGAGGCTGCCTGTTGACGCGCAGCGTCGGAAATATTCTCGATAATCTCGGCCAGCGTCTTCGACACACCTTCAATCTCACCCAGTGAAACACCAGCATCCTGTGCATGGCGAGTGCCTTGAACAACCTCTGCGGTCGTTTGTTCCATCGAAGAAACTGCCTCGTTGGTGTCACTTTGGATCGTTTTTACCAGCGCAGAAATCTGTTTCGCAGCAGCACCGGAGCGCTCTGCTAGACGCTGTACCTCGTCGGCGACGACGGCGAAGCCCTTACCAGCATCACCTGCCATCGATGCTTGAATCGCAGCGTTCAATGAGAGGATATTCGTCTGGTCGGCAATATCGTTAATCAAGGAAACAATGTCGCCAATTTCCTGCGAGCTCTCACCTAGACGCTTGATACGCTTTGCCGTCTCCTGAATCTGGCCGCGGATTTTATCCATACCGCCGATGGTGTTCTGTACAACAATCGCGCCCTTGCTCGCAATATCCACCGAACGCTCCGCAACGGAAGATGATTCTGCCGCATTGTGGGAAACCTGATCAATGGACACCGCCATCTCGTTCACGGCCTCAGATACAACAGCAATTTCTTTCGCCTGGCGTTGCGACGCCTCTGATAGCTCACTGACTGAATGACGGGTTTGGTCAGCTGCTGAAGACACCTCTGCCGAAGTCTCATTAATTTTCGCCACCATATCCCGCATCGTATCGATGGAGAAGTTAATCGAGTCAGCGATGGCACCGGTGAAGTTTTCAGTAACAGTCGCCTGCACGCGCAAATCACCGTCAGCCAAGTCTGCCAACTCATCCAGCAGCTGCAGAATGGCGGCCTGGTTTTGTTCATTCTGGCTAGCAGTTTCATTGACAGTGTTTCTGGCTTGACGCGCCAACATCAGGCCCAGTAGAAACATCACAAAGAAAGCCGCTAGGGCAAGACCCAAACCGATGAGCGGCGAAGCAATTCCGGCACCGCTGCGATCGTTATAAGCACCGACCAGGTTATCCAGCAACGCCACGTACTCAGCACTACCAACGCTTAGGGCCAGAGATGACTGTTTAACGCTGGCGACATTACCTACCTGCTCAAAAACCTCATTACTGCGGGTAGCAACAGAACGGAACAACTCCTCTATTTTGGCGAGGCTGGCGCGAACATCTGAATGGGTGGCTGCCCGTATCTGCAGTTCCCTGTCACCACGAGTCAACCCGGTGAGCACTCGTCGAAATGTCTTTTGATCATTGGCAAAATTATCCACCAAAGTTTTCGTTTCACCAACCAGCAGAACACTTTCCAAACTACGCGACATGCGCTCAGTCAACTGACTCTGGCGCTGCGCTAGCACAACTTCACTGGCGGGTGCAGAAGACAGTAACATCGCTGCCACCACCTTACGATTCTCTTGCTCAATTGCCGTCAGCGTAATCGTCAGGTCATTGGCGATATCGCGCATCGCAACGAGGACATCGCGGTTCGCCAAAATATTATTGACGTGCATACGTGATTCATTCCAGAGTGTTGCGACCTGGTTAATCTGTGGCTGAAACGCGTCAGGTGAGGCAGGTAAGCCCTGTACAGGGTTACCACTTTTGAGCTCACCCAAGCCGGTGTCGAATGCACCACGATCCTGGCTTAGCAGCGAAAACATGGCCACCTGACCCAGCGCTGCCTGATTGCCATGGTTAACCATTTGCTGGCTCAGTACCTTCATATGGTTGGCATTGTGCAAGTACCGGGTTGTTTTGGCCACATCCACATTGACTAGATAAAAGTGACCGACGTAACCCGCGACCAGTAACACCAGCGCCACCATCATTGCTGTGACTTTTGGATTCTTGTTCGAGTTACCCATAGTACCGGACTTATCAACCATAACTCTTCCTTGCTATCTATCAGCCTCGCCAGGCTCGAGTCAGCCAGCCAGCTTCTCGAGGCCAGGATCTGCGGCCAGTGTTTTTAGACTCATCACCGGCCAGACCGCACCAGCGACGCGATACCCACCCTTGATGAAGGGTTGGAATATGACATCGACTTCCTCGATATTCTCATCGAAGGCATCACTCGGGAAATGTTGCATGCCGAGCGACTCTTCAACCAAAAAACCAAAATATTGCTCGTCATCCTCTAGCGCCAACACTCTGCGCTGCGCTCGCGGCAAATCAGAATAGGTACCGAAAAATACCGCCAGATCGAGTAGCGCCATTAATCGACCACGGACATTGGCCACACCAATCACAAACGATTTAACACCCGGCAGTCGCGTCGCCTGCGGTAGACGCATCAACTCTGCGACCTCGCTCATCGGCGCAACAAACTTCTGCCCCAGCAAACTGAACCCTAGGCCATTCCAATGCGTCTGGGCATTTTCTCGCGCCGGCAATTCCACAGCCATCTGCTGACTACGTTGAGCCAGGGCCATAAGCATTGCATAGGCTTTTATCTCACTCACTGGGTAATCAAGCTCTTCATCACAGATAAAAGCGTATCAACGTCGACAGGCTTCGTCAGGTAGCCGCTGGCGCCTTGCCGCTGGCCCCAGACCTTATCAGTCTCCTGGTCTTTACTACTGACGATAATTACCGGAATATGGCTTGTTGTGGCCCCGCGGCATATTTGTCGAGTCGCCTGAAAGCCGTTCATATCAGGCATCACGATATCCATCAACACCACATCTGGCTGCTCAGCCGTGGCCATGGCCACGCCATCGCGACCATTTTCGGCCGTGATTACTTCGTAGCCGAGCTTCTCTAGCAATTCTCTGAAGTGAAAGATTTCGGTCGGCGAATCATCTACGACTAATACTTTTGTCATGTCTTTATGTTCTCCAGGCCATGAGATTAATCGGATGCCTTGACGTGATCACGGATGGCACTCAACAACTCATCCTTACTGAATGGCTTGGTCAAGTATTGGTCTGAACCAACAATCCGCCCCTTAGCCCTATCAAACAACCCGTCCTTACTTGACAGCATGACGACAGGCGTCTTCTTGAACGCATTATTATTCTTTATCAACGCGCACGTCTGATAACCATCAAGCCTGGGCATCATGATATCGACAAAAATAATAGCCGGCTGGGTGTCTGCAATTTTAGCAAGTGCATCAAAGCCGTCAGTCGCCGTGGTGACATCGCAACCGGCCTTGGTCAGCAGCGTCTCTGCCGTCCGGCGGATCGTCTTGCTGTCATCAATGACCATGACCCTGATGCCCTCAAAATTGTCTTCCATACGTCCTACCTATCATCAGATAACCTGAAATACCATTCCGGGCCGGCAGCTTACACGTTTTTTGTAACACAGTCGTTAGAGCCAATCTATAAGTACTAGACAAGTAAAGGATTTTTCACCATAAGTGGTATAAGTGGTTTACACTGACTTCCCCGAAGCGCCACTATTGATCACATGAACGCAAGCCGTACCCTGAAGTCAGGCGTACTGTGTTGACTCAACATACTATCTATATTTATACCCATTCCCATAAGAGGAGCAGCAATTTTGAGCTTTAAACTGGGCGTTATCATGGACGCCATAGACTCCATCAATCCGAAGAAAGACAGCACTCTGGCAATGATGCTCGCGGCCCAGAAACGAGGCTGGACAATCTACGTCATGCAACAGGCTGACCTGCGCATATCTGCGGGTAAGGTTTGGGCACGTTTTACAGAAGTCTCACTACAACACAACTTCAAGGACTGGTTCTCCATTACGGCAGTGCATGAGGGCCTGCTCCATGAGCTTGATGCCGTTGTGATGCGCAAAGACCCGCCCTTTGATATGGAGTACATCTACACGACGTACATGCTTGAGATAGCTGAGACCGCGGGTCTTCGCGTACTCAATCGACCGGGCAGTATTCGCGATTGCAATGAAAAGCTATTTGCCCTGCAGTTCCCCGAGTGTTGTCCACCCCACCTGGTCAGTCGAGACGCAGATCAACTTCGCGCGTTTCATACTGAACATCAGGATGTCATTTACAAACCTCTGGACGGTATGGGTGGTGCTTCCATCTTTCGCGTCAAGCCGGGTGATGGCAACCTTAGCGTCATTCTTGAGACACTCACCCAGCAGGGTACGACTCAAACCATGGCCCAAAAGTTTATTCCGGAGATCAAACAAGGCGACAAGCGTATCTTGCTCATCAATGGCGAGCCCGTACCCTACGCCCTGGCCAGAATTCCAGCGGAAGGCGAGACTCGCGGTAACTTAGCAGCAGGCGGTGAGGGCGTGGCACGCCCGCTGACAGACAGGGATCGCTGGATCTGTGATCAGGTTGGCCCGACCCTGAAAGCCAAAGGCCTTTACTTCGTGGGTATCGATGTCATCGGTGACTACCTGACTGAAATCAACGTGACCTGCCCTACTTGTATCCGCGAGCTTGATCAAGCATTCGATCTGGATATCGCTGGGGACTATATGACTTTTATTGAGGCACTCTGCAGCGATGGCAGCAGCTAACCCGGCCTACAACACAGCCCAAGAGGCACCGGCGGTCATGGTCACCCCGGTAGACCGGCTCAGCTTTACGGTTTTCCTTGCCGTAGCAGTGCATGCCGCGTTGCTGCTAGGGGTGACATTTACGTTTGCCGACAAAGCCCCCTCAACCCATACGATGGAAGTTACACTGGCCCAGCACATGAGCCCGAATCAACCTGAAAAAACCGACTTCATGGCCCAGTTTAACCAGGTCGGCAGCGGCACGCTGGAAGACAAGGCTCTACTGACCTCACCCAGTGAGGCAGCGTTTCACGATACTGTGATTCGCGAGACCTCGCCCCAGGCGCAGAGTCCCAGTGCACCCGCCGCTAGACTAAATCAACAAACGGTGGTCACCACCACTGCCAAGGTTGATCGACAAGCGACTACCGAGGATCCAAATCCAGATATCCTGGAGAAGGTTAGCCACAACCCCAACCAAAAGACACTACTGCAGCGCAGCTTAGAGATCGCCAGCCTAGAAGCACGACTCGATGTCCAGCGCCAGATTTATGCCAAGCGGCCCCGCGTCAAACGCCTCACCAGCCTGTCTACGGCAGCAAGCGCTGACGCCTATTATTTAAATTCCTGGCGGCGCAAAATCGAGAAAATCGGCAACGTTAACTACCCCTCCGCAGCACGCCGCGACAAGTTGTATGGCAGCTTACTGTTGCTCGTCGCCATTCTACCCGATGGTAGCATCAAGGAGGTTGTGCTGCTGGAGTCATCGGGTCACGCGGTACTCGATGACGCAGCGATCAACATCGTCCGCCTCGCTGCTCCCTACGCACCTTTTACAGATGATTTGCGAGGTAGCACCGATGTACTTGAGATCATTCGCACCTGGCAGTTCCGAAAGAACAGCTCTCTGAGAAGCTTTTAATATGACTACTGATAGGTCTTCTAATAAGACACCTAGTAGGGCGGCAGTCCCCGAGTCAGTCGACAGTTTCAGAAACCAATTTTTAGTGGCCGTACCTGGGGCTTTCCAGAAGGGAGACTATTTTGATGGGTCTGTTTCTCTGCTCATTGACCACAGCCCCCTGGGCGCCTTTGGCTTGATGATCAATCGACCACTCAGCAAACCCTTATCTGAACTGCTCGTTGATGTCCCACAAGATCTGTATTGCCCCGTATTTGAGGGTGGCCCTGTGGAGGGCGACAGGTTGTTCTTCTTGCATTCAGGTGAACGTCAATACCCGGGTACACTCAAACTCAGCAATGACATTCACCTCACTGCGTGCGATGAACTCATAGAGGATCTCATCCAGGGCCAGCCGCCGAGCCATATTAATGCTTATCTTGGCTACGCTGGCTGGGCTGCAGCCCAGCTTGAACGTGAGCTTTTCGAAGGAGTGCTGCTTGACGCAGAGCTTTTTGACGGAAAGCTTTCTGACGGAGAGCAGGGCGAATCGGCCTGGCTGTTAACCCCCAGCAGCGCGCACATCGTCTTTACAACACCGGTCGCCGAACGCCGCACCCAAGCTGCGGCCTTGCTGGGTATTGATCTGCACCTAGCCAACTGGTCTGCTGGCCATGATTGATGCCGCGGCAATTGTGATGGGGTTTGATTTCGGCACCAAGAAAATTGGCGTGGCGGTGGGGCAGGGCTTGACAGGGTCAGCGACCCCTATCGCCATTATTCCGGCAAGAGACGGTATTCCGATATGGGCTGATATCGAAGCCCTGATCAAACACTGGCAGCCACGGCTGCTGGTGGTAGGTTTACCCCTAAATATGGATGACTCGGTAGGACCCATCGCTACACGGGCGCAAAAATTCGCCCGGCGGTTGACAGGGCGATTCAACTTGCCCCACCAGACCGTCGATGAGCGCCTATCGAGTCACGAGGCACGGTTGAGAAGTGATGGTCGCGGCAAGATCGATGCTATCGCCGCACAGCTCATCCTTGAGACTTATTTTCGCAGTCTACCGACCACAGATTTTACAACACTGTAGCGGCGATGAGAATTGTTTAGCGTCGCCGACGTGAATCCTCCTCGTTTGCTTCCAGCGAAAGTCCCGGGTCAGCAGCGCCAATCACTCGCCCGTCGCCTGCTAGCTTGATCAGTAAACGCAGATCGTTGGCGGAATCTGCCGATGCCAACGCCGACTCATAGCTGATATCCCCCGAGATGTAGAGTTTGTAGAGCGCCTGATCGAAGGTCTGCATGCCTTGCTCGCCAGATTTCGACATCAACTCCTTGAGCGTATGGACCTCACCCTTGCGGATCAGGTCAGCCACTAAAGGTGTATTGATGAGCACCTCAATGACGGCACGACGGCCCAACCCATCGATCGTCGGCAACAGTTGCTGGGCAACCATAGCCCGCAGGTTCAGAGACAAATCCATCCATATCTGACGATGCCGGTCGGAGGGAAAGAAGTTAATAATACGATCCAGCGCCTGGTTCGCATTGTTGGCATGCAGCGTCGCGAGACACAAGTGCCCGGTCTCAGCGAAAGTCATGGCATAATCCATGGTTTCACGGGTCCTAACCTCGCCAATCATAATGACATCCGGCGCCTGCCGCAGAGTATTCTTCAAGGCGATATCAAAGGTCGGTGTATCAACACCCACCTCACGCTGGGTCACCATACAACCACGATGCTCGTGAATAAATTCAATAGGATCTTCAATGGTGATGATATGCCCCTTACTGTTGGCATTGCGGTGGCCAATCATCGACGCCAGTGAGGTCGACTTTCCCGTACCCGTTGCGCCAACGAAGATAATCAAACCGCGCTTAGTCATGGCAAGCTGCTTGATCACGTCAGGTAGCTTCAATTCGTCCACACTGGGGATATGGGTTTCGATGCGCCGCAGTACCATTCCTGCAAAATTGCGCTGATAAAAAGCACTAACGCGAAATCGGCCGGCGACCGGGGAATGGATAGCAAAGTTACACTCGCGCTCCGCCTCAAATTCCTGTACCTGCGCCTCTGTCATGGTGCTGTGAACCATCTCTCTCGCCTGCTCCGGCGTCAGCGGCGTTTTCGACATGGGCATCATCTTGCCCCGGACCTTGATGGAGGGCGGCAGACTCGCCGTGATAAATAGATCAGAAGCATCCTGGTCCACCACGACCTTTAATAACTTATCAAAATCAATCATAGAGCGCTCTGTTTAGCCTACGTGAGACAGTGTGGATAAAGCCGCCTGCATGAATTTGTACGCCTGAAATTATTTGCTTATCTAAAATCATCGGGCATTTTAGCTTTTTC
>JBLHRT010000093.1:0-9657 GCA_047626255.1 Candidatus Azotimanducaceae bacterium | reverse complement strand
CTTGGCCTGCCGACAATCGACCCAACACAGGATCGCGCCATGATATGCGGCAGCATCGCGATGCTGGATGATCTGTCCAAACTGCTCGATTCCCGCGGCTTCGAAGTCTCACCGAGCCATGGAGTGGCGGGCGATTACGTCATCGAACGGGCGTTCGTGAGCTAGCCACCGAAAGACTCAGAACATACATTCATGTGGCTGCTTACTTAGAATCAGTGCTCAGACCCACGTTGTTCTTCATCAACACCTGTTCAGCGCGGTAACTGGAGCGGACCAGCACCCCTGATACGACCTCGAAAAAGCCTTTCTTCAATCCCCACTGGCGATATTTTTCAAATTCTTCCGGTGTCACATAGCGCTCAATCGGCAGGTGATTTTCAGTCGGTTGCAGGTATTGACCAAGCGTTAATACGTCGCAATTGACACCGCGCAGATCATCCATGGCTTCGATGATCTCTTCTTCGGTCTCACCCAGACCCAGCATGATGCTGGTTTTGGTCAGAACCTCAGGTTTGTATTCTTTGGCGTACTTTAATACCGCAAGGGTTTGCTCATAGCTGGCGCGCGGGTCTCTAACTGGATGAGTCAGGCGCTTTACGGTTTCTACGTTTTGGGCGAAAACGACGATACCGCTGTCAACGACGGTTTCTATGCAGTCGAAGATCCCTTGAAAATCCGGGGTCAGTGCTTCAACAGCGACATCAGGGTTTTCGGCTTTGACGCGTTTGACAACTTCGGCGTAATGGCCGGCGCCGCCATCTTCCAGATCGTCGCGATTTACCGAGGTGAGCACCAGGTACTTTAACCCCATTAGCTTTACGGATTCCGCGGTGTTTCTGGCCTCGTCTTTATCGAGCCAGCCTTGAGGGTTGCCCGTGTTGACAGCGCAAAAACGGCAGGCGCGCGTGCAGGTATCGCCCATCAGCATAAAGGTCGCCGTTCCTGAGCTCCAGCATTCGCTGATATTAGGGCACATCGCTTCTTCGCAGACGGTACTGAGCTTGTGTTCGTGAACGATTTTTTTAGTTTTCTCATACCCGGCACCGCCCCTGGTTTTTATTCGCAACCATGGCGGCTTTTTGAGCTTTTGCTGAGATTCCTTGCTGGAGGCTTTTATGCCATTTTTGATCGCTGTGATGCCGTTGTCGTTGACGAATTTCTCTCCGCTTTGAATTTGCACGACGGATATATGAGTAGCGGGGATCTGGTCACGGTTGGTCATAATAGTGGCTTACTTTTCAGTCTAAGGCCCTGGTGCCTGGGCTAGTGAATGGGCTTTGTGTCAGTTAAGCACGATTTAACCGATAGGCTGTTGATTTTGCAGAGCTTCTTTTCCCAGCATCGGGCGTTGGCCGCCGCGAAACTCCAGTGCCTGCACATTTTTAGCATTCTCAAGCGGGACAGAGGTGACGCTTTTCCGAAAAACCTCAGATATTCCGGAAATACGCATGCACCAAGCCGACGACTAAATTACGTTCGAATGATACTAAAGCTGGCATTTATTTTCCATGGGATGAACTGAGAAATAAATAGGAAATAAATAGAGACATCCATCAAATCTAAAGATACTCAAGCAGGTGGGTAAAGATATTTTCTTTATCATAGGCGTCCTGAATGGCCGCTATTGCGTACACTGCTCCCGGGGATCCTCGCTACGATTCAAAGCATCCACCCGATGGCCTGCGGGCAGTGGACAATTGAGCCTTCTCGCGGTATTTTTTACCTTATGCTTTCACTAAATAATAGCGGTTTACTCGAGCCTGCGGATAGATAGCTGCGGGTGAACGAAATTGATGGTAGGGGCTGCTTACAGTAGGTGACAGCGTGCGTATTAAATTGTTATTAGGTTTTGTCACACTATTTGTTTGTATGAATGTGCATAGTAACAACATCGTTGACATCGCCATTTACAGCAGCAGGTTATTGATTATCCTGCTGAAGAAAAACGCCCAGAAGCGATTCAGATACCACTGCGTCTGGTCGAAAATTAGGTGGCACTGATCAGGCATCGACTCTAGATCAAACAATTCACTCTTTCAATCTTGGCCTGCTGTATGCGGAAAACAGTCGCTACGACAGTGCTATTGAGGCTTTTGAAGAGGGCTTAACACGCAGCCGCGTTTCATTACGATCGATACCGTGCGGCACACATCAATAGGCTTTCTCTTCTCGGAAATGCTCACCATAAGACAGGCGCTGTATGAAGAAGCCGGTCTGTATCATGGTGATGTCAGCACCTCGGTCTTTGAAAAAACAAGCTTGCTTGGCATTAGCCGCGTTGATTGAATGGTTAAAGCCTACCGACTTGTCAATAGAGATGCGCGCCAGTGTTTTCAGTCGACGTCAGAGGCGGAACTGACAGCTGTGGTGGGCGCACCCCTATCGCTTTCGGCCCAGACTCAGCAAAGGCATGCCTGTGAAGGCAGATATACAACTACACCAGACTTTTGATGATGGGCTTGCTGCGCCCAGTCAATGTAAAGTGAGCACACTTGCGACGTTGCATGGCTGTAGCCTTATGGCGGTCAACTAGCCACCGCCCTACGACGGCACTACTGGAATACGTTCGGATTGACATTGGCGCCCGCCCAGCACCAGCCCTTAATGCAGCGCAGGCGCCACCCGCCAATGCTGGCGTGCTAAACACACGCAACAAGACCTGCTGGTGGTCTTTTGGGGCGCTCAAAACCGACATTAACTGTCGGGTCCTACCGCTTCAATTGCTTCAATCACGCGTTACGACGCCTATGTCGCCATGCCCCGTATCGCCATTCCCAGTGTCGTAACAGGGCATGGATTGTGGCGATTAAATAGGTTCAAATATGCCAATAGATTTAGACTTTTCGTTTGTTACTATTTTTTTAATTGCATCTTGTATCCCGCGGCCTGTGCCAGGCACCGAAGAGTAATGGAGTAAGTAATGGCACTGAGTGTTTTTGATCTTTTTAAAATTGGTATAGGCCCCTCCTCTTCCCACACCGTTGGACCAATGCGCGCCGCCTTAATGTTTGTCAATGATCTCGACGGTGCTGACAAGCTCGAATCCTGTGAGCATATCAAAGTAGAGCTGTATGGTTCGCTGGCAGCCACAGGGGCCGGGCATGGCTCGCCCAAGGCTATTCTCATGGGGCTAGAAGGAGAAACGCCAGCTGAGGTTGACGTCGATGGTATTGCCGCGAGAATCGAATTCGCTCGCGCGCATAGTGTGCTGCACTTATTGGGCCGCAAGAAGATTGACTTCAACTTTCGTGATGATTTGATCATGCATCGCCATGAGTCGCTGCCATTTCACCCCAATGGCATGAAATTTACAGCATTGGATGTGGCGGGCAATACGCTGCTATCGACGGTCTATTTTTCCGTCGGCGGTGGCTTCGTGATTAATGAGACCGCAAAAGGCGAAGACGTACTGGTTGAGAACAATGACCAGGTTCGTTATCCGTTCACCACGGCCGATGAATTACTGCAGCTTTGCGATGAGACCGGGTTGCCTATCAGCGCAATAATGCTCTGTAATGAAAAAACCTGGCTGCAAGAAGCAGAAATCTACGGGCAGCTGGATGCCATCTGGCAAGTCATGCAGGACTGCATAGAAAAAGGCTGTCAGTCAGAAGGAGTCATGCCCGGCGGCCTGAAAGTAAAGCGCAGGGCAAGCCAGATGCACCGCAAGCTATCACGCCAGATAGGGTCTTCGGCAGAAGACCCACTGGTTGTACTGGACTGGGTGACGGTGTATGCCCTGGCCGTGAACGAAGAAAATGCGATGGGTGGGCGCGTCGTCACAGCACCGACCAACGGCGCTGCTGGTATTATTCCTGCGGTACTGCGTTACTACCTCGACTTCTGCAGTGGCGCGTCGCAGGCTGATGTCAGAAGGTTTCTGTTGGCAGCCGGCGCCATTGGCATGCTCTATAAACTCAACGCCTCTATTAGCGGCGCTGAAGTTGGCTGCCAGGGTGAGGTGGGTTCGGCGTGTTCAATGGCCGCGGGCGCACTAACGGAAGTTTTGGGTGGCACCCCAAAACAAGTTGAAAACGCCGCGGAAATTGCCATGGAGCATAATTTGGGGCTGACCTGCGACCCCATCGGCGGCCTGGTGCAAGTACCCTGTATCGAGAGAAACGCCATGGCCGCCATTAAAGCCATAAGCGCAGCCCGCATGGCCTTGCGCGGCGATGGTACGCATTATGTTTCACTGGACCAGGTCATCAAGACCATGCGCGACACGGGCCGTGATATGCACGACAAGTATAAAGAAACCGCAAGAGGCGGGCTGGCAGTGAATGTGCTGGCGGTGCCTGTGTCGATTGTTGATTGTTAGGGGGGTGACTAAATGTATGAGCTTAG
The DNA here is from genome assembly GCA_047626255.1 of Candidatus Azotimanducaceae bacterium. Taxonomy (GTDB): domain Bacteria; phylum Pseudomonadota; class Gammaproteobacteria; order Pseudomonadales; family Azotimanducaceae; genus UBA4582. The sequence continues at coordinate 5,310 of JBLHRT010000093.1, read as the reverse complement.
CTGCAGCATGAGGGCGAGCGCCCATGGTTACGCCGGCAATTCACTTCGACCCGTAAGCTTTTGGTAGAGTCAATCCTGTGACTGACGCTGACAAAAAATGCATACCTGACGGTGGGGGCACAGTGGATTTAACGCTCGTTTCACCGTCGCCAGATTCGACACCGACCTTGTAATCTCGATGCTGTTCTCCCAGGTTCGCTGGTCATCACCCATGCCAACCGCCCATTGAATTCGGTGCACTGTCCCTAAAATCGGGATTAACTATGGTCATGGTCGGTCCGCAATAATCCACAAAAAGCTTTTCGTCGACCTTATGACCTTGCCGCATGTTACGTTGTTGGCATCCCAGCCACTCCAGGTAGCGATTTCAGAACTGGGCATAATTGTCAACGTTAGCAGGATAATGTTCGTGGCACTCTTGCCACAACAACTGCTTGGTCATGACTTTGCTGCGAAGCTCTTATTGAACGTTTTGGTAGTCGGGCTCGACAAAACGGCTGCACTGTCGCATGTTGACGAGAAAACAATCAGCGCCCCAATATACGCTCAACCATATCCTCGGGCAGCCTCGCGGTGAAGCTACAAAACTTCTTTGACTTTACGTATTGATAATCTCTTATTTTGCACTCACTGCACTCACTGCACTCCCGGCCTATAAATGGTCAAAATGCGAACCAAAAACCTATAATATTCAATGCATTATGAGAATTCCTAGGAATTTTTGATCATTGATTCTGGCGCTTGATCATCCATCCTAGAAATCTAGGAAAAATGAGCAGATAAAATCAGAATAACTGATCAAGCAAAAACAGAATGGGTGGTCAAGCGCCAAAATACGGTCTAGAGGAGCGGTGCAATTTTGTGATTAGTGCCTCTCCCGTGCCTGAGGCGACACGGATGGGTTCCTTGCATTGATACTCTGCGCCGTAACAATACATCGGATGGCAAACACAATGGCAGCGCGGGGGCTACTCTAGCGCCCGCGCCAGCGCCGATACAAACGCTGGCCGCGCCTTTTTCCTCATCAAGTAGGCCGCGAGGGTTGGATGATTTTCGAGCAACCCCAGCCGCTCGCCCATTGAGATCATGTAGGTGATACCAAAATCAGCACCGCTGATAGTGTCACCTAGGATAAAGGCGTTGTCAGCCAGCTTGTCGGCAATATGGTCGAAATGCAGGGTTATCTCTGGGCCACTAAAACCATCAAAAATGGGTTGTGGCTGGCCGCTGCGCAACGACAGCATCTTCATGAGCAAAGGTGAGAATACTGAGCCCTCGGGGTAATGCAGCCACTGGGTGTATTCTGCCCAAGCTTTCAGGTCGGTGCGGGGCGGTGAGAAGCGGCCCTCGGTGTCATATTTCTCCAGCAGGTAGCTCACAATTGCACCAGACTCAGACAACAGCAGCCCGTCATCTTCGATCACAGGTGATTTTCCCAGTGCATGGACGTCTTTGAGCGCAGGCGGCGCACGCATGGTCTCGGGGTTACGCAGATATTCGATAATTTGGTAATCGAGACCTAGCTCTTCGAGCAGCCAGACCGTGAAGATTGAGCGACCAATGCGCAGGTGGTGTAGTGTCAGCATCTTCATGTCCTAGGTGACAGTTTGGGGGACTTTTTTCATGACTTTTTTCATGACAGGGCGCCATTATAGAGGATCGGTGCCGGCTGCGCGCGGAATAGGTGTCTGGTTGTGTCTGTGCGGCGGAATGGATTGTCGGGTAAGGATTGAGGGGGTGCCGCTGTCGCTATTCAACTCGAAGGTATTTAGGTGACGAGATCACGCGACGCGCATGAACGGCGAGCTCTTAGGGCTGGTTGGTGCTTTCACGCTATAGTGGCCGGGACCTTGTCGTCGAATGGTAACAATAGATGGGTTAATTCATGCTGACAGTGCCTTGCTAAAGCAAGGTGTGCAGGTTGCCGCCCCTTAGCTGGCTTCTTCAAACGCCGCAATTAACTGCAAGACAATTGGGTCAGCGCTCACGCTTTCCTTTCTGTCAACCTGACTCAGGATTTTCTTTAATTCGGTCAGGTCTTTATCCCTATTTTCATTCAGGTTGAACATATTCATTGTCCAGTTTGGAAATAAGCGCGCTGGCGCTTTTTCCAGATATAACAGCTTAACGTTACTGTGGCGATCGTCTTGCGATATATTTCTGAAAAGACGGGTTATCGCCTCTTCGACACCTTCAAGGACTTGAAAATAACGCCCGGCATCATAGAGGAGAATGCCGGTGATGTTCTGGATAGCGTTATTGGCTCTCGAAGTCTTTAGAATCTTCAATAGATCAGTTGGACTAGATGCTGTCGATTCTTCGCTGATATAGACCAACTGATGCACACTCATAAGATTCCTTTTATACGTAGCCAAACGATTAAGCGTAGCAGCATTTTAGACTTCCTGCCGCAATAAGCAGGAAAAGCAGATTGCGCATCAACAAACCAGCACGCCCATACAGCGAAATCAGAACAGCGTCCTGCTGCGCCCTGATGTCAACACCCAGCTTCGTGGCGAGCGTCGATATTGCCGCCGAATCTTCCTTCATCTGTGCAAACAATAAGCCCGCCTCGTCGGCCTTATTGCGGCCGGCTGCTTTGATGACCTGCAGCTCGATCGGCTTTATCTGCCGCGGGTTTCGACGCGCTGACGGGCCAGCATTACCACGACGTGTTGAGCGCAAAACCTGAGGCCGTACTTCAAAGAGGACGAGGCGCAAAAAAATCGCCTACCTTCAACGGGTTATTTTGAATCGGCACTGACTGTGGCTGACCGTACTGCTCAGCTAACCCAACTCGACTGGGATAAGGTGACAATTTAAAGGATAAAACGGGCACACCGCCAGCTCATTGATTTAGTGAATCTCATTGTTCAGTATCGTCGCTTGAAAATCCGCATGTTGGTGGCTCGACTCAACCTCTGGCCACCCTCACAACAATTATCTCATCAATTACAACACCTTACGCCGACTTGCGACTATGCGGCTTGTCAACCTCCACCAAAATAGCTAGACCCGCTTGAAAAAATCTCGTTAGAGGAAAGCATACCGTGAAAACCATCCTTCAAGGCATCGATGCACTATTGATTGCCGGCATTGTCGGCCTCTTGACGTAGAGTCTGTGCCTGTCTCGCCCGCTGTTCGATGAGCATCTCGACACAACGATACTGGCGATTGCACCGCCCGATCAGGCATTGACGTTTACACGCTTTGTTATTGAAGATGCAGTACACGCCCTACGGGTTGTGCACGCCTCTAACGGCCAGATGCAAGGGCACAACCTGCACCTGACCTTCCCGAGCCAGCATCCAATTACGCTGTATCAACAGCTGGATTTTGACGGATTACTGGCGCTGCGCGCAGAACACAAGACGACGCCATCTGAGGGCAAGACCGTGCCAAGAAAAGGAGAAATGGGGAGGGGCACCGAGTCTATAATGACTTAACAGGCTGATACTAATGATGTTAACGACGAAATGACCCTTCGTGTCTCGTGGAATGACTGGCTTGGGTTGGATATCGTAGAGGGATTCGACGTGGTGCTCGTGAAAAGAATCCCATTAGCATTTTTCGTCGCCTTACGTCATGATGACGTCTGCGTCCTCGCTTTGCCGCTCCCCTGTGCCTTTGCCCTTTACTTTCGAGATCGAAATGACCCAAAAAGCTGGCTATCTAGGGTCCTTCCCCGTCTATAACCATGTCTGTGACGACATTTCACGACAACACGGCATCGGTTTCGCTTACAACGCTCTAGCATCCTGCGATCTAAACGCTTACGTAGACCGTGAATATCACTTGGCAAACCCTAAGCAGGCTTTCCATGACCAGTTGACCCGTCGATATCGTCACGGGACGTATGCCATAAAGACTGGCCTCGAGTGATGGTGTGACTCGCGTTTCATTCCTCAAGCTCGTATTACTGGCTGGCGTTTGTCTACTCTTGAGTAACAGCGGCAGTGCGCAATCCAACCGTATCGCTAAACCGTTCGGAGCCGATCTGGTAGAGAGTTTTGAGTTAATCGCCTTGCGCAATGAGTACGGCGACACCGGATGGACACCCGTACGTAAATGGCAAAATCCGGTCCGCGTATTCATCGATTCTCGCGCAGGTTACCTCCACATACAGGAAAAGCTGGTTGCCGCGCACCTGGCAAACTTGGCGCGAATAACAGGTCACGACATACGCATTACGACAGACAAGAAAAAAGCGAACACCTTGTTGGTTTTTGACAGAGAAATGAATCTGAGATCACTGGCTGACGCACTGATTCCCGAAGAACATTTGAGTGACGAATTCCTCAACTCTGCTGTGTGCTTTGCCACGTTTAACCTACACCACGATTCATCTATTCGCAAAGCGGTGGTTGTCATTCCCGTCGACAGGGCACGCGCTAAAGCCAAATTACCGAGTTGCATCATCGAAGAGCTTACGCAGATTCTGGGCCTGATCAATGACTCAGACAAGGTTTTTCCATCCATTTTTAACGACAGAAGTATCGATGAAGCGCTCAGCCCCCACGATATTCGATTGCTAGAATTGCTGTACCATCCCAGAGTAAAAGTTGGCATGAGTCGTGACCAGGTTATTCCCATCATAAGGGAATTGAGCCAACCCATACCTTGATCAGGGAAAGTGGGGGACACCGAGTCCATACCGTGTAGACTCCACCGCCTGTGACACTATGTCTAGAACTCCGCTACCCACAATTCCCAGAGAAGCTGGCCATGTTAGATCCCGAGAAAACAGCCATTCCACGTGCGCTTATCGTCGCCGTGCAATTAGACAGCGTCAGCGATATTGAATTCGAATCGTCGTTGGCCGAACTGGCTGAGCTAGCAAAGACCTTAGGGATGGAAGTCGTTGGACAATTTACCCAAAAGCGTTCGTCTTTCGACTCAAAAGCTTATATCGGCACGGGTAAACGACAGGAAATACGACAATACCTAGAAGACCAAGAAGCTGAAGCTGATGTTGATTCGTTGTCCCACGCCAATAAACCGCCGAAGACGAGTCAACCCGTGGAGTACGTGCTGGTCGACCATGAAATTTCACCATCTCAAGCACTCAACCTTGAAAATGAGGTTGAGTGCGAAGTGATGGATCGTACCGTGGTCATACTCGAGATTTTTCATCGCAATGCCAGCTCACACGCAGCACAGGTACAAGTCGAGATCGCGCGTCTGACCTATATGGCACCGCGTCTGCGAGAGGCGGCCAAGCGCGCCGGACCCACTGGGCGACAGCGCAGCAGCACCGGCGGGCGTGGTACAGGGCAGTCCCGCAGTGAATTGGACGCGCATAAGGTTCGC
>JBLHRT010000092.1:0-9714 GCA_047626255.1 Candidatus Azotimanducaceae bacterium | reverse complement strand
CTACTTCTCTATCCGGCGCTACTTCTCTATCCGGCGCTACTTCTCTATCCGGCGCTGCAGCAGCTTCGGTGATGACCTCCTCGTCAACATTCAGGAAATAATCTCGGGCTAGAAACACCTGCAGACAAGAACCGCAGCGAACAGCACCCTTGGCCGCCAACAACTGCCCCTCAAGAACCCTGAACGATGTTTGGCAATAAGGACATCGAGAAATGTTTTCAGATTCAGCCATCGTTCAATCTGGCTTTTTCGCTGCGAGGCAAACCCAGCCGTCACGCTCTTTCTCGACGACAAAAACCAGATTGGTATAGGCGGCTTTCACCCAGTCTTTTTGACTGCTCATGATACCGGAGAGCAGCAGATGACCACCCGGCTTGAGCGTTGCGCTGAGGGTTTCAGCCAGGTCAATCAGGGGTTGCGCGAGAATATTAGCGACAACTGTGTCATAGCTCACCGCCTGCAGCGCCTCCGGCATAGAGACTTGCACACCATCGTTGACACCATTACGGGTGGCGTTATCCAGTGTCGCCACCAGTGCCTGGGGATCGTTATCGATGGCCCTGACCTTTTGAGCGCCCAGCAGCAGCGCCGCGATGCCGAGAATACCCGAGCCACAACCAAAATCCAGAATCACATCTCCCTGAGAGACATGACCGTCCAGCCATTCAAGGCACAAATGTGTCGTAGCATGGGTACCCGTACCAAATGCAAGACCCGGATCCAGATGCAAGATAATGGCATCGTCTGCCGTCACCTCACGTCCAGAAGGACAGACCCACAGTCGCTGACCAAATTGCATGGGGTGAAATCGTATCAGCCACTCACGTTCCCAAACGCGATCCCCCAGAGTCTCCACAAACAAAACGTCAGCCTCGATCTTTAGCAGTGCCGCACGTACCATGTCGAGATCAACATCTTGATCATAGAGCCCACTGACCACCACATTCTCCCAGACAGGCTCTTCGCCGGGACCCGGTTCATAGATAGGTTGGTCCTCAGCATCAATGACTGAGACTGAAACCGCACCAGTATCCCAGAACGCCTCTTCTACGGTGGCCAGGCTATGAGTGGTTCCAGCAACGGCGACGGTCTTCCATTCCACGAGTATCAATATCCTGTATTAATCGAGGCTCCGACATTGGACCTCGTCTTGCCAACGCCTGTAGCGAAGGCTTGTAGTGAACGCCTGTAGCGAACGTCTAGGTGCGTGACATGGCCGCCTGCAGTGCTAGACCATAACCTTGAGCACCTAAACCGGTAATCACGCCGATGGCCACATCTGATAGATAAGATTGCTGTCGAAAAGCCTCCCGGCTATAAACGTTAGACAGATGCACTTCGACAAAAGGAATAGCAACGCCGAGCAAGGCATCTCTGATGGCTATACTCGTGTGGGTAAACGCGCCTGGATTGATGATAATAAAGGCAACTCCCTCAGCCGATGCGAGGTGAATTCGATCGAGCAACACGTGTTCAGCATTGCTTTGCAACGTCAGTAATTCGTGCCCGGCAGCTTGTGCCTGGGCCACTAGGCCCTGGTCAATACTGGCCAACGTGTCATGCCCATACACTTCAGGCTCCCGCTGGCCTAACAAATTCAGGTTAGGGCCGTGTAAGACGAGTATTTTTGCCATATCTTGATCCATTCACTTTAAAAAATGCGCACTGTAGACGCGCACCAACCAGCCTGTTTTACATCACCGCAGACACTACTGCAGTGCGACCCTTTGCACTCGCGGCGGATAACATAGTCCTGCATCTGCGCAGCCCTGATACTCAATCTCCATGGGTACAATCTGAGGATCGAGGCTCAAACTCAATTCTAAGAGGGCATAATAAACCTGAACCTCACCAAAGTATTCGTCAGTCTTATCTAATCCTGCCGGCAACGACACCTCCAGCACTTGCGTACCCTGACGAAAGGACAATCGTTCCCGGTACAAATAATAACCAGGCGCTATCTGCCAACGCAGAAGTAGCTGATCATTGTCTTGTAACGCGGTAAACTGGAAAGCGTCATCCACCGCCAAGAACTTCAGCGGTACTGCCACCCCAGAACTGCCTAGGGTGAATTCAGCTGCGCTGGCTGGCGCTATACAGATCAGCATCAGGGCCGATAGCGACACGCACCGCGCGCCTACCCGTCGAAACCAAGAGGGGGTATCAAGTATCAAATTCTTTGCGCTAAACATATTATACTCACTGCCATTTTCGCCAAGAGCGCGATGTTAGCCCAATTACTCCACCAATATTGTATAGGTCCATATATTGCAGTACAAACCTCCCCATTGCTGGATTATTTTGCTGCTTGTCGTCGTCAGCGGCTGCCAGTCGACCGTGATGATTGGCGACACAGCTATCGAGGCCAACGCAACAGATACACCACCAGCGGCCATCCCGACGGCACTCCCCGCCAGCAGCGACGCCCAGAGCAACTTGATCAACATCTATCTTGAACAAGCGCGTGTTGCACGTCAGCATAATCGCTTGACTACGCCAGTAGACGACAACGCTTATCTGCGCTACCTGCAGGTGCTCGCACTGGTACCCGAGCATCCACAAGCATTGATGGGTATCGCTGATCTGGCGGAACAGTATCTCGCCTGGGCCATTGACAACGTCAACAGCGGTGATCTGCGCAGCGCGACCAACTACATTAATAAGGCCCGCTCCATTGACGAAAGTCACCCAGACATCATCGCTGTAGAGGCCATGGCTCGCGATAGTCGCAAAGTCCAGCACATGGACTACCCCTTTCCCGCCATAATATTAGATACTTTTTCACCACCGGACGAACCCCGAGCAAACCTCAGCCCTGAACTTGTTGCACTGACGAAGGTTGCCCAGCTGATTGATGAGTCAAGCGTACCCATTATCATCTTTGCCAACTCTGACGCACTAGGAAGACAGATCTATCAATATTTGAACAACCTGACCCAAGATCGTATTAGCGCCCAGTTTGAATTGCGTGAACAAACGCTGATACGACTTATGATCCACCGACTATAGTTATATGACTGGCGTCGATCTTCGATATACATTCATTTTACTATGGTGGCTTAATAGCCAATCAGCTACCTATGGCGAGGGTTCGGGGCACTGGTTATTTTTTGATCTGTCTGTGGTTGGCAGGCTTCGCGGTAGCCGATGAGCTGGGTATTACCAGTGAAATGCTAGATATGGTGGCGAGTGAATACGGTCGTAGTGCACGCGGCCGAGTCATCGATTGGCAAAATTTAGTGGATAAAAACCTGACCCGTAGCGACGAAGACAAACTTCGCGCTGTTAATCGCTTCTTCAATCGAAATCGCTTTCTCACGGATCAAGAGCATTGGCACAAGGAAGACTATTGGGCCACGCCCATCGAACTTCTTGGTACTAAGGGAGGTGACTGCGAAGACTTTGCCATTGCCAAGTACATCACACTCAGAGCCCTGGGAATCCCAGACAAGAAACTCAGAATTACCTATGTTAAATCTCTGACGTTGAACCAGGCTCATATGGTTTTAACCTACTACGCAACCCCCAAAGCAATACCCCTGGTACTGGACAACCTCATCAACCACATCAAACCTGCGACCAGCCGTATAGACCTCAAGCCTATATACAGCTTTAATGGTGACGGCCTATGGATGGCGAAGATGCGAGGCGAGGGCCAGCGCGTCGGCGGAGTCGACGATTTGGATATGTGGAAAGATTTCATTGAGCGCATGCAGCGAGAAAAGGACTTGGAATGACACTTTTACGTCAGCTGATGATTGCTATTACCCTCATCTTCATGATGCTTTTTTCCGCTAACTTTGTGTTAACCGTCTATGACTCTCGTGTCTATCTAGACCAACAGCTACGTGCACACGCTCAGGATACCGCTACATCATTGGGAGTATCCATGGCGACGGCTCTCGCCGAATCAGACAATGCTCACCTGGACGTGTTGGCGAGCGCTGTTTTTGACAGAGGTTTCTATCAACATATTACGTTGATAGATCTCGACGGTGAAGTACTTGTGCGCAAATCCAACAGCACGAATATCGACGATGTACCATCATGGTTTGTCAAACTAGTCAATTTACCATCACCTGCTGCTAGTACTGAAATGACTAACGGCTGGTCGCAGTTAGGCACACTGACAGTCATTGCCAATCCAGCACACGCATACCGCGACTTGTGGCGCATCACAACAGACTACCTTTATCTGTTTTGTTTTATCGTTATCTTCAGCTATGGATTTATTGGACTGGTTTTAGGCCTCGTACTTCGTCCGCTACTTGCCGTCGAACAACAAGCGAATGACATCTGCGAACGTCGCTTCACTGTTAATGAGACCTTACCCAGAACCCGTGAATTAAGACGCGTCGTTGAAGCCATGAACCGAATGACGTTAAAGATTCGCGAAATGTTCGATCGTCAGGTAAAGCTGACCGAAAGCCTGCGGGACGAGGCACGCATCGATCACTTAACAGGTCTATCCAACCGTAAAGAATTCAACGCACTCACCACCGCCCTACTAGAAACCGAAGAGGGTGGCCCGGGCCCTAGCGCCCTGATGTTGATGCAAATCAAGGATTTCGCAGACCTCAACACGAACCTTGGTCGTGACGCGGGAGATGAGCTATTAAGTCAGGTGGCAACGCGCCTGCAGGCCGCTGTCCAAGCCAGAAAAGGCGCTATTCTGGCACGCTACAATGGCGCCGATTTTGCTATTTTCTTGCCCAGCATCAGCCTTGAACACGCCCGAGTAACGCTCCAGAGTTGCTTCACTGCGGTCGCCTCACTGAGTACATTTACGGGCGAGACCCTTGTCGACGTCATCCATATAGGCATGACCTTCGACAGCCAGCCGCAGCAGTTAGCCGGCATGCTGACGGAAGCCGATGCCGCCCTGCGCAACGCACAAAGCGGCGGCCACAGTAACGCCTATTTCCTCGTACACGGCGACAATCAAAATCACCTCACGGAGATCATCAAGCAGGCCAGTGACTGGAAGCATATCCTTGAACGTGCCATCGAAGACCAGCAGGTTATCTTCCATTTCCAACAGGTGTTTACACTGCCAGACAGACAGCCATTGGCAGAGGTTCTATATATCCGCATCTCACTGGAGGACAAGGTTATTCAAGCCGGTATATTTATGCCGATGGCCGAGCGTTTCAACCTGTTAGCGCGACTGGACCAACTCATCATCACCCGGGCCTTCGAGGAAATCACCGCATATTCGGCGACGCTCATCATCAACCTATCGACCCGCTCCATTCAAGATAATGAGTTTATCCAATGGCTATCAGGCCATATCCACGACCATCAAGCTCTTGCATCTAACGTGATTTTTGAGTTGCCGGAATACGCTGTACACCTTGCTTATGACACTATCAAACGTCTCGTTGATAGCGCTGGCCCTCTGGGCTATCGATTCTCGATAGGTCATTTTGGTCTGGGCACTATTGCCTTTTCGTACCTGCGGAGCCTGGACGTACATTTTATTAAGGTCGACCGCAGCTTTGTCACCGACATTGCTACCAATAAAGACAATCAGTTTTTTATCCAGTCAGTGGTCCAGATCGCCCATACTCGCGACATGCTGTTGATTGCAGAGGGAGTGGAAACCGAGGCGGACCTGGCAACCCTCGAGGGCTTAGGCGTTGACGCCGCTATGGGCTACCTGCTGGGACGTCCAGGGCCCAGAACATAAATCGAGACAGACCCGCTCGCAATTTTTCGTTAATATAGGGTCAAACTCATCATCCATGGTGGATCTAACGTGAGCGCTATTGATAGCTTGAAAACCAAACTTTCTGACGACATTGAGACTCATTCCTTCACCAGCAAGCTCGGCAAGGCACTCGGTGTGGTTCTCATCGCCCTGCTGCTCTGCATCGGTATTGTTGGCTTTCTCTGGGACAGTGAACCGGAGCAGTTTGATGTTAATGCGCATGCCGGCCTACTCGCCAATCGGTTAGGCGTACCTGTGGTCAGCGGCAGTACCACCGTAGCTGCCACCATAGGCCTGGCTGATAAGCTGCTTCACAAGCGTGGCGGCTATCTGACCAACGACATTTCCCCCCCGGGGACCTGGATGGACAACCTGCCTAACTGGGAATTCGGTGTTCTGGTTCAAATTCGCGATATGTCACGGACATTGCGCAACAACATGAGCCGCTCACAATCACAATCTACCGAAGATATCGGTCTGGTGAATGCCGAAAACCAATTTTATTTTGATAGTAGCAGCTGGATGCTGCCAGAAACCGAGAGCGAATACCGAAAAGGTATTACTGGTCTGGAAGACTACCTTCAGCGTCTGGGTGATGACGATCAGCAGGCGGCACAGTTCTATGCCCGGGCGGACAATCTGCGCAGCTGGTTGTCAGAAGTGGAGACCCGACTCGGCAGCCTGTCACAACGACTCAGCGCCAGCGTTGGCAAACGCCAACTCAACACCGCTCTGGCGGGCGACCCAGCGGCGCGCCAATCCACAGCAACACAATCTGAAACCGAGGTAAAAACACCCTGGTCAGAACTTGACGACGTCTTCTTCGAAGCCCGGGGCACCACCTGGGCACTATTGCACTTACTCAGGGCCGTTGAGGTCGATTTTAAAGATGTGCTGGAGAAGAAGAACGCTGCCATCAGCCTACAGCAGATTATTCGCGAGCTGGAACCCACGCAGGAAGCCCTGTGGAGCCCGCTCATCCTCAATGGTGACGGTTTCGGTGTATTAGCAAACCACTCCCTCGTCATGGGCTCTCATATTTCCGGGGCTAACGCGGCCCTGATCGACTTACGCCGGCTCTTAGCTGAGGGCTAGTAAAGAGGCGGGTACGCCCCCTCGAAATTTTATCCAAAGCCCCGCATTCATCAACCTGACCTCTCTTGGATGCTAGGTTGATGAGCTAAGCGAAAATTAGCGGTTTTACACCGCCCCAGTCTTTTGTAGTATGTAGATCTCCCATACCCTGCCACAGGGATGGGAGTAGAGAGCCCGCAGGGCCAAATAATAATAATCCGAACGGAATACACTATGATTGATATAACAAGCTTGCCGCCGCTTTTTGGCGTGCTAGGAATGATTTGCGCCTTTGTGATCTATATCGTTATGACAGGTTATGACGAAGGCGGGGAAAAGATTAAGAAGATCGCCGCCGCTATCCATGAGGGCGCCATGGTGTTCATGCACAGGGAGTATCGCATGCTGGCCCTGTTTGCCGGGCCTTTGTTCTTTATTATCCTGTTCTCGCCACTGGGTTTAAACACTGCCATATCGTTTGCCGTTGGCGCTATCTCCTCAGCCCTAGCCGGCTACCTGGGTATGTTCGCGGCCACCAAAGCCAATGTTCGCACCACTCACGCGGCTCAGACCAGTGGCGCAGCCCGAGCCCTGACCGTCGCGTTCTATGGCGGCTCTATCATGGGGTTATGTGTAGCCTCTCTCGGGCTATTAGGCCTGGGTACCTTGTACTGGTATTTTGGCGGGGATCCTGACACCGCGCATGCCATCCACGGCTTTGGCATGGGCGCGTCCAGCGTGGCACTGTTCTCACGGGTTGGCGGCGGTATCTTTACCAAAAGTGCGGACGTGGGCGCTGACCTAGTCGGTAAAATTGAAGCTGGCATACCCGAAGACGACCCCCGCAATCCGGGTGTTATTGCCGATAACGTCGGTGATAACGTCGGCGATGTCGCGGGTATGGGCTCCGATATTTTCGAGTCTTATTGTGGCGCCATGATTGCCACTATCGCCATCGCCTCGACCATGGTCATGACCGGCGAATTCGGTATCAATTCTCTGGCCCCCGGGTCTGGCCAGCAGGCCTTGATGTTCCTGCCCTTAGCCCTCGCCTCTTTAGGTCTGTTTTGCTCGATTTTGGGTATTCTCATTGTTCGCGCCATGTCCAATAGCGCACCGGAAACAGCCCTGCGCATGGGTCATCAGTTATCAGCGGTGGCGTTGATCATCGGTGCCTACTTCCTCACCGACTACACAGGCATTGATATCAACGTTTGGTGGGCAGTGGTCGCCGGTACGGCCGGAGGCATCTTGATCGGGCTTGTCACAGAATATTACACGGCCAAAGGTCCGGTTATACGGATCGCCGAATCCGGCAAAACCGGTCCAGCGACCGTCATGATCACAGGCCTGGCCGTGGGCATGCAATCGGTCGTGATACCCATTATCACCATCAGCGCCATTATCTACGCGTCCACAGACCTCGCCGGTCTGTACGGCGTCGGTATTGCTGCTGTCGGCATGCTGGCCACGGTTGGCATGACCATGGCACTGGACGCCTATGGGCCCGTTGCAGACAACGCCGGTGGCATCGCCGAAATGGGCGGCCTGGGTGAGGAAGTGCGCAAAATCACCGACGGACTTGATGAAGTGGGTAATACCACCGCAGCCATCGGCAAGGGTTTTGCCATTGGTGCCGCGGCACTGGCAGCACTGGCCATTATTGCCGCTTTTGTCGAGACCATGCATGTCCACCATCCTGGTTTTACGCTGGAATTGTCTAACCCCAAGGTGTTGGTCGGCATGTTTATCGGCGGGGCCCTACCCTTCCTTATCGCATCTATCACCATGACAGCGGTGGGCGATGCCGCCATGGAGATGATTGAGGAAATTCGACGTCAGTTTCGCGAAATCAAGGGTTTGATGGAAGGTACGGCTGACCCCGATCATGCGAAATGCGTGGATATCGCCACTAAAGCCGCTTTGAAGAAAATGATTCTACCCGGCGTTATTGCCATTTCCATGCCGGCCGTTGTTGGCTTCGGACTGGGTGGCGAGAGTCTCGGCGGTATGCTCGCTGGCGCTTTGCTGGGTTGTGTTCTGCTGGCCTTGATGATGGCAAATGCCGGCGGCGCATGGGACAACGCTAAAAAATACGTTGAAAAGGGCAACCTCGGTGGTAAAGGCTCTGATGTTCATTCCGCCGTGGTAGTGGGTGACACGGTTGGCGATCCGTTCAAAGATACGTCCGGCCCAGCCATGAACATCCTGATCAATGTGATGGCTATTGTCAGCTTGGTGATTGCCCCTCTGCTGTAGTGTTAAACCCAGAATCGACATTGACGATTTTTTGATGTAAAGAAAAGCGGGCTGATGCCCGCTTTTTTTTATGCGCTAATCCGGTATCCATGGCATGCTTGTGCATTGAATACTTTTGGGCTCCCCATTGAACAAGATCCTGCACGTCTATTTAGTGGCCGACGAGGTCGCTTTTAATTTCAATTCGTCACAGCAACGCCTGCTGCAAACATCAAGTCCGGATTGGACTGTCATTCTGCTCCACAACAAAGCCGAGCTCTTGCGCGCACTACCCGATATCGAATGGCTCGATACCTGGGTCTTCAACGAAGACTGGTATGCCATAGCCACTCGACTCAAGCGGATATTTACGCCGGCGGCCGGGCGCGATTGGATCATGCAAGACCCACGCGGTCAGGTCAGCGTCACCCACGGCACATTTCATGGACCCATGATTGCTGAAACCATGCTCAGCTTGATGCTGTTTTTCAATCGTCAAATGCCTAACATGCTGGCACTACAGCGGCGCCATCAGTGGGATCGCAATCAACAGCAAAATTCCACATTGCTCGGCAGTCAGACCGCACTGATTCTTGGCTATGGCAACATTGGCAAGACCTGTGGGCGCTATCTGACACAGTTGGGCATGCGGGTATTTGCTTATCGCCGATCCGTCACAGCCGGCATTGACC